>JACRCT010001088.1 GCA_016218885.1 Deltaproteobacteria bacterium
ATGCGGGAGGGGAGGTAGACCGTCCACACCGCGCTCATCACCCCCAGATCCGTGGCGGGCACCTCGAACTCGAGCGAGCCGGCGAGGCCGGAGGGAGCGCGGCCCTGGCGCGAGTAGACGATCTCCACCGGGAAGGCGGTCTCCAGGTCGGAGGCGTTGGGATCCTGGCTTAGCCGTGGGATGACCAGCGACTGCCCGGTCTGCGCCTGGTCGTTCTGCTCGAACAGCGCGCTGTTGGCGGTGACGATGCGCTGCCACTTGGAGGCGTCGTGGTAGTAGGTCAGCGCGATGTCGCTGAGCGACCAGCCCTCCTCGACCTGGTGCACGGCGAGGGTGTCGCCGCTGCCGACCTCGCGGCTCTTCACCAGCGGCAGCAGCACCTTGCCGCCCTCGATCGCCGGGTTGACCGACTCGCCGGAGACGAACGAGGACCACAGGCGCGCGCCCTCGGGCAGGGTGACGGCCAGATAGGGCTTGAGGTTGTTCTTCACCAGGAAGGTGGCTTTCACCACCTCCTGGCCCTCCTCGGTGAGCACGGTGGTGAAGTAGGCGGCGTCGATGGTCGCCTGCGGCAACGCCACGGTGGCGTGCCGCGCGATGCGCACCTGCCCGGAGAACCCCGCGCCCGGGTGGCGCCAGGCCAGCGTGAAGGGCAGGGTGAGGCCGCGCAGCAGGTGCGCGGGCAGGTGCTTGACGTCCACCACCTCGCCGCCCTCCATCTTCTCCGGGGCGATGGAGACCGGCGACTCGGCACAGGCGGCGAGCCAGGCCCGCTGCTCGGAGACGTCCTCGGCGGCGAGGACCGGCAGCTGCGCGAGCTCCAGCGGCTTGGGCAGCTCGAAGCCGAGCTGCAGGCTCACCCGCCCGCGCTGGCCGCGTGCGAAGGAGGCCACCAGCCGCTTGCCGGCGTCCGCCTTCTCCACTGACCAGTGGGCGAGGTCCTTGGCCTCGGCGCTCAGGAGCTCCATCGCCGCGGGCCGGGAGATCACCAGCTTGTCGCGGCTGCCTCCGGCGATCTGGAGCTAGAAGGTGGAGCGGCCGAAGGTGGTCCCCTCCTGGAAGGTCACGTAGGTGAAGGACTCGGCAGAGACTCGCGCCGGTGTGGCGCTGACCTTCACCCCGGTCCAGTCGAGGCTGACGGTCTCGGCGGGCGCGGTCGAGGCCTCCAAGGTCACGCCGCCGCGCTCGGCCCGGCTGGACTGGTGGACCGCGGGCTCGATGCGCGCGGCGGTCCCGGGCAAGCGCAGGTTCCAGGAGGCGGAGACGGGGGTCGCGAAGCCGAGCTGGGCCTGCTCGCCGCTGCCCGCCGGGGCGATCACCAGCTCGGCCCAAAGCTTGTGCGCGCCCTGACCCTTGGCGAGAAGGACCAGCGAGCCGTGCTCCAGCGCCACCGCCGCGGGCTTTCCGTCCAGGGTCGCGCGCCGCACCGCCACCGGGGCCCGCCACAGTGGCACCGCGGTCCAACCGTCGTCGGCGAGGTGCACCGGCACCGCGACGCGCACGATGAGGATGCGGCCGTCGAGCTCGCCCTCGAGCCGCGCCTCGCCCAGCGCATAGGGGATGGGCGCGCGCTCCGGCCGGGCCTTGCGCGCCTGCTCGAGCAGCTTCGACAGCTCCGACCATGGGAGCTTGATGGGGGTCTCGTCGGCGAGGATTGTCGGAGGCCCTGCGCGGTGACGATGGGAAGCGATGTTCTGGGCCTGCTTGAGCGCGAGGTCCTCGGCGATGCCCAGACCCGGATCCTGCTCCTCGAGCCCCTCCTGCGCCCAGGCCCCTCCGGACATGAGCAGTACCGCGAGCAGACTGATGGTCCACGAGCGCATGGGAGTCTCCAGGGGCGCGGGCGCAAGGGGGCGCCGTTGGCCGCGAGCGAGTCTAGCAGGCGGCGCAGGTCAGCTCGGGCGAAGCAAGGCGGGTCTTCTCGAGCTCCGGGCCAGCGCCAGCTCAGCCGAAGCGATATTGCGATAGCCGCTTCTCGCCGCGCCTGCGCAGCACTCTGGCGTCGACGGCGTCCTTCAGGTCGCGGCTGGCGGTTGCGGTCGAGATGAGCTTGTGCAACCACAGGTAATCGCCGGACCGCGTGCGCGGAGCGCAGCCTGGGCGAGAATCGAGCCGCCCCTCTTGCCAGGCCAGCACTGGTCGCAGACCTGGAGGAAGCAGATCATCTAGCCCCAATCCACGCATACCAGGTCGACCCATCTGAGAATGCCATCGCGCTGCCATACGGCGCAGACAGCGTCAACGCAGAAGCTCCGTTGATGGCGCCTGCGCTCGGCGTGATGGTGACCGGATTACCGCTCGCGTCGGTCTTCATGAACCAGTAGACGCGCTCAACGGCCTCGGCTGCGTGAGGCAGCCTGGCGACAACGGCTCCGTTCAGGGCGGAGACCAGATAGACAGCCGTCTTCTCGTCGGCGTCGAACGACGAGGTCTTGTGGCTCTTCTTCAACCCAATGCTCCCCATGATGTGCCATGTGCTGAAAGGCAAGTCGTAGTTGGAGACAGAACGAACTCCGCCATAGGTGTAGTTGCCCAGGATAGCCATCCGGGCAGAGCGCTCCGCATCGGCTCGGTACACGCTGTCGCTGTCCAGAATGTGCTCTCTCGCCTCTGCTCTCCACTTCCAGGTGCGCGCCGAGTAGTACTGTCCAGGACGATAGAGCACGCCCACGGCATGGTTCTTCGGCCCGAGTACGATCTCGCCCTTCGCGTCGCTCGTCCATCGGATATATGGGTTCTGATTGCTTGAGTCCGTGTCGTTGAAGACATTTCCAGACAGGATTGTCTTGTTGGAGTGGGACAATCCCAGGAAGACCCCTTTCAGCTGAGTGTCTCTGAGCACCAGTGTTCCGGAAGTGTGTTCGATGCCGTATCCGGTGCTCGCATACTCGTCATCGGTCTTCGGTCCGCCCTCCATCCAGCCGCCAGAGATTGTTAGCGAGCCGCCGTCGACCCTGACCAGAGTCCGGCGAATCGCGGCCCCGGTCTGTGTCTCGATGTCCCCGTCGGAGAACGCGTTTCCATACCCGGCTGACTGCCATAGCAGGTACGACTGGTTGGGATCGCTGCTGCCTCGCAGATTGCAGCCGAGGAAGGATACCCTGTTCGCCGCCGTCCCAAGCCTCACGCCGTTCGCAAGATGGTCAATGTCGCACGCGAAGAAGGCGATGTTGTATGAGTTATTCACGTCGATTCCTGCAGAGCCGGCGTGGACCGTTATCTCGTCATGTGAGGTGATCTTGATGCCATGCAGATTGATCCGCTCTGCACCATTCTCGAACACGAGGGCTGTCTGCGGCCCTGTGACCTTGACCTCCAGCCCGCCCGTGATCTCGATATCGGATACGGCGCTGAAGCGCAGCCCTGTGGTGGCGGCTGCGTCCAGCTGCAGGACTGCCCCGCCCTCCAGCCGAGCCCTGCTCGGCATGCGGAGATTGTTGATGAGATATCTGCCAGCGAGCCGAACACCGCCCGGGGAGCCGACGCTCAGCGCTTTCGCGATCGGTTGGGTTGCATCAAGGGCTCCGGAGCTATCTGCGCCCCACCATTCCGGCAGGACGGGGCCGACAAGGCCTGTTATCTCGCCTTGCTCAGCGTCAAAAATCTGGTAAGCGCCGGCCTGCAAGCTCGCTCCCGCGAACACGACGTGGTTATTCCCGTTCGTGGAGATTATCCCTCCAGGCAGAGGGCTGAGCGCACGACCCGCTGGGATGACCAGAGGAGAAGTGAGACTAATTGGCCCTGCCACGACGATCACTCTTGCTGCCTCGTCGGCAAGAGCGGCCATGAGCTCTGCCTCTGTGGTCACCACCTTGGATCTTCCGCCAAGATCACCGGACGGACCGGGAACTCCCTGAGGGCCTTGAGGGCCTTGGGGGCCCATCTCACCTGGCCAGCCCCGGGCGCCCTGCTGTCCCTCCGGCCCCGTGGGTCCCTGAGGTCCCGCGGGGCCTTGCGGACCAGGGTCGCCCTTCCCCGTTGTGCAAGAAACGCCGATGCACGCGATGAGGACCGCGGCCAACCCGCCCGCTACCCGAGCGAGATGTAGCTGCGAAGGTGCTGGAGATGCAATCGTCGGCGCGCTCCAAGCGGGACCGCTCCGTGGGCCTTCGATCATTGCCTATCTCCTCCGTCTTTGGGCTCGGCCCCTGGGGGTTGCGTTCCAACCGCGTCAGCGCGCCTTGTCGGCTGATCGAGCCGCCGAGTTCACGAAGAGGAGAGCGACTATAGTCGCTTTCCTCAACCGTCTCCTGCCCCGCGTTCACGGCCAGTGCTCACTGTCGCGGAGCTCCTCGAGACTCTCCTCGAGACCCGACCATGAGCTGGTCATCTGCACCGGCTCCAGGAGGGCCCGGCCGAGGCAGTTCCAGGACCGTGTCACGACCTCGCGAGGGCCAAGCGCTCTTTGGTACGGTCTCGATGAGCCCGCTACCGGCAGAACCGGTCCCACTGGGCGGGGATGGAGGTGCCCATGAGCTGCTCGGCCGCTTTCTTGCCCAGGATGGCGAAGGTGAAGTCGGCGCGGTAGCACTCCTCCCCGCCCTGGCTCACCGACGCGGCCACTCGCACTATGCATCTCGATGTGCGTATCCGCTGCACGAGCCCGCCTTTCGGCGGTGATGCGCATGGCGCACACTCGCCCGCATGGAAGACACGACCATCTGGCTGCGGCGAGTCGACGAGTGGAGGGCGAGCGGGCTCACCTCGGAGAAGTACTGCGAGGGTAAGTCGTTCACCGCAGGGGGACTGCGGAACTGGGCGTTCAAGCTAGGCAAGGTGAAGAAGCGGGCACCAAGGCCGACAGTCCGACTCGCCCGGGTCCTGCGTAGCCCTCCACGACCGGCAGAGGAATGGCGACCTGGGGCCTCGTCGTGCACCTCGGAGGGCGCGATGCTCTTCCTCGAGTGCGGCCGTGTGCGCATGGCGATCCGGCCAGGCTTCGATCGGGTCACTCTCGCCACGGTTCTCGAGCTTCTCGATGCGCGGGGAGAGCGATGATTCCGCGTGGTGTCGAGATCTTTGTGGGGCTCGAGCCTATCGACCTGCGCTGGAGCTTCGATCGGCTTGCGGGCATCGTGGCCGACCGCATTGGCCGGGAGGCCCGCACCGGCGCCCTCTTCGTCTTCTTCGGAAAGAGGCGTGAGGCGCTCAAGGTGCTGTTCTTCGACGGCACCGGGATGTGCCAGTTCTACAAGCGGCTCGACCGGGGCGTCTTTCGGCTCCCGGAGCCACTTGCGGTAGGTTCGACCACCGTCTCCATCGACGAGCGAGTTCTCGACGACCTTCTCGATGGCATCGATCTGCAGACCAAGGTGCCGGTCTCGCGGGAGCGCTTGAACTAGCTGCTACGTTCGGTGTGTCTGTGATTGACATTCAGGCATAGTTCAGTATCTTGTCCGCGTCATGTCGGACACGGCGCCAACCACTTCGCAGGAGCCCCTCACCACCCTCGAGGGGGCTCTTGCGGCGTTGGTCATGGAGCGCGCGAAGGTCGTCGACCTGACGCGGGAGCGCGACCTCCTGAGAGCCTCGCGCGAGAGTCTGCGGCTGGAACTCGAGCTCCTGCGTCGACGGCTCTTCGTCGCCAAGGCCGAGCGCGTGGACACCCGGCAGCTCCAGCTGGACTTCGCAGCGGTGCTTACCGCCCTCGACAAGCTCGCGGGGGAGCCGCCGGAGCCGGAGAAGAAGCGCAAGGGCAAGAAGAAGCCGACGGGCCGACGCGACCTGAGCCAGCTTTCGCTCGAGGAGGAGCGCGTCGAGATCCCCGACGATGAGCTCGAGAAGCTGGTCGCCGAGGGGAAGGCGCGGCGGTGCGGTTTCGACGTGAGCTACAAGCTCGCGTACAAGCGCGGCGGGCAGCGCCGCCTGGCCATCGCCAAGGTGCGCTACGCCCTGGTCGGGAGGGACGGCGAGCCGCAGACCGCGCTGGCTCCGGTCGAGTGCTTCCCCCGCTCCCTGGCCGCGCCCTCGATGCTGGCGCACGTCTGCTCCGAGAAGTTCACCGACGGGCTCCCGCTGAATCGCCTTGAGGACCGGTCCAGGCGCGAGGGTGTCGCGGTCGACCGAGGCACGATGAGCCGGTGGGTCGAAGATGCGGGCGCGACCGTGGGGGCCACGGTGATCGCCGCAGCACGGAAGGAGGCCTTCAAGACGGCCTTCTGCATTGCCACCGACGCGACCGGCGTCTCCGTCCAGCCGGAGAAGCGGGCGGATGGAGCCCGACAGGCGTGCCGTCGCGGCCACTACTTCGTGCTCATCGCCGACCGCGATCACGTCTTCTTCGAGTACACGGCCAAGGAGACCAGCGCCTTCGTGGAGGAGATGCTGCGCGGCTACTCGGGGTACATCCAGGCCGACGCGAAGAGCGTCTATGACGTGCTCTTCCGTGAGCCGGAAAAGCCGCCGGGAGACGAGGAACCCGACGCCCGAGAAGAGGTGGGGTGTATGGCCCACTGTCGCCGCCGTTTCTGGGAGGCTGCTTGCGCCAAGAGCGAAATCGGTCGAGAGGGCTTGGCTCGACTCGGGCGCATCTTCGCGCTCGAGGAGGCCTGGAGTAACGATCCGCCTGAGACCATCAAGCGGTTGCGCAACCAGCATCTGCGGCCGCACCTCGAGGCCTTCTTCGCGTGGGCGGAGGTCGAGTACGAGAAGGTCCGCGAGCAGCGGGGAATGCTCCGCTCCGCGCTCGGCTACGCCGTGCGCCAGAAGGACGCGCTGATGCGCGTGCTCGACGATGGCCGCCTCATCATCGACAACAACCGATCGGAGCGCGCCCTCCGCCAGATCGCAGTGGGGAGGAAGTCGTGGCTCTTCGTCGGAAGCGACGGCCACGCCGAGAGCTCGGGGCACATCCTCTCGCTCGTCGCCTCCGCTC
>JACRCT010000100.1 GCA_016218885.1 Deltaproteobacteria bacterium
ACGCCGAGAAGATCCTCTCCGGCCAGTTCTCGTTCGCGGACTTCGTGGCGCAGATCAAGACGGTCCGCAAGATGGGGCCGATCAAGGAGCTGCTCGAGAAGTTCCCCATCTTCGGGGACATGACCGAGAACCTGCAGGTGGACGACAAGGAGTTCGTGAAGATCGAGGCGGTCCACGACTCGATGACGCAGGCCGAGCGGACCCGCTCCGACATCATCAACGACTCCCGGGTGCAGCGCATCGCCAAGGGCTGCGGGCACAAGCCCGAGGCGATCAAGGAGGTACTCTCCCGCTACCTGATGATGCGCAACGTGATGGGCAAGATCGGCTCCGCCCCCGGCCTGCTCGGAATGCTGCCCGGCTTCAAGCAGTTTGCGGCGCTGCGCCAGCTCAAGGGGCAGGGGCTCGACGACGTCTTCGGCGAGGACTCGGCTGCCATGCAGCGGGCCATGGTCCAGCAGCAGATGCAGGCCATGGGGCTGCCCAAGGGCTACACCCCGCCGATGGGTGCGGCGCAGCGCGCCAAGGCCCGCGCCGCCGGCAGGGCGTTGGAGGCCGGTCCGGAGATCAAGTCGATCACCGACCGCGAGCGCGACGCCCTCAAGGAGCGGCGCAAGCGCGAGCGGCAGAACAAGAAGAAGGCGCGCAAGCAAAGGCGCTGAGGCCGGTTTCGAGTCCGGGTGTCAGAGCCACGACCGTCAGGGAGTGATCGCGCCCTGAACCCGCCGAACCTTCAATTCCAGCGCGCAACCGGTCCGCCCGGGCGGACCAGCACCCGGGCCACGACCGTCAGCGAGCGATCGCGCCCTAGTCTCGCCCGACCCTCAGGCCCAGCGTGCGACCAGTCCAGTCCGGGCGGACCAGCATCCGGGCCACGACCGTCACGGAGCGATCGCGCCCGAGTCTCGAGCCCCACATGCGACCAGTCCAGTCCGGCCCGGGCGGACCGGCATCCGACCATGACGGTCGGGGAGTGACCGCGCCCGGCTCTCGCCCCACCTTCGAGCCCCGCGTGCGCCCAGTCCAGTCAGATCCGGGCGGACCAGCACCCGGGCCACGAAGCGTCCGCGAGTGGATCGCCTACTCGTCGTCCGAGTCCTGCATGCCGTACTCGGAGGCGCAGCGGAAGCACAGCCGGTTTGGCGGCGCCTTCTCAGGATCGAAGACCACGCCGCCGACCTTGCCACAGACCTGGCAGGCGCCCTGACGCCCCTTGCCGGGCGGGCCTCCCTGGTTCTTGGGGGTCGTCTGCTGGGAGTCCATGCGAACCTCCGATGAGCCTATTGCGACCTGGCTAGCGCGTGGAGCGGTGCTCGATGGCGCCGATGAAAACTAGCGCAAAGTGGGGCTCATCGGAAAGGGGCGAGCATCAAGCCTGGCTGGGCGGGTCGCCATTTCCACTGCCGCGAACAGGCCGCAGCCCCTTGGGCAACACCAGGCCCCTCGACAGCCGCTTGAGCACCTTGGCCTTCTGGCGGGCCTTATAGCGCTCGTGGCTCGAGTCGCCGCGCTCGTTCTCGGCGGCGGCGGCCATGTCCATGACCTGGAACTCGACCCAGCTGAAGACGATGCGGGGCCGGCCGGGCCGAGGATCCTCGTTACCCAGGTAGCTGTCGATGCGGATAGGCAGGTCCACCACGAAGTTGAGCACCTGGTAGCTGTCGGCGGAGAAGGGGTTGCCGGTGCGCCGGCGCCCGCGCTCGATCGCCTCCTGGGGCAGGGGCAGGTGCAGCTGGGGCACCACCTCTTTCAAGGCCGGCGCCTGCTCCACCATCTCCTGGAAGTCGATGAGGCTGTTCTCGGTCTGGCTGGGAACCACCAGGTTGAAGGGGAAGAGCGTCCGGGTCAGGTACTCCAGCACCGGCAGGACATCCTTCTTCTGCTCGGTGATGACCCGGTAGCGCACCTTGTCGAAGACCTGGGCCGCCACCGTCTCGCGCTTGGCGAGGAGCTTGGTGATGATCGAGTGCTGCGTCTTGACGCTGCCCGAGAACTCCACCACCGGCGAGCCGGGATGCCTCAGCTGCGCCGCGCACGCCATGACCCGCTCGTCGACCAGCCGGTGCACCACCGAGGAGGCGATGGGCGTGCGGAAGAGCAGCTCGCGGCCCTCCATGTGATGGATGACGTGCATCACCTTGAGGACCAGGCAGGCGAGCTTCTGGTAGCGCCGCGGGAACTTGGGGTGCTTTCCCGAGGCGTACAGGAACAGGTCCTGGATCTCGAAGGGCTCGGCCACCGAATCGGCGACCCGGTAGTGGAACTGCGAGCGCAGGTAGTCCACCGCCTCCTTGAGGATGCGGTGCGCGCAGGCTCGGTCGGAGGGGTCGTTGAAGTCGATGAGGTGCAGCTTGAGGAAGCGATCGACCTCGGCCCGTGAGTCGAAGGCGAGCCGCCTCCAGTCCACCACCGAGCTGCCGCGGAGGATGAGTCGGACTGCCTCCAGCTCCTTGAGCCCCATCGAGTCGATGGTCAGCAGGCGGCTGGACGAGTCGGGGGCCGCCCGCACCCTGGCTTGATCGACCGGCAAGTCGCTCCTCCGTCCCCTAGCCCGTGTTCCCTTGACGCCTTGTTTACCCGGCCCCATGGGGGATGGCAATCGCCGTCAGCGGCGCACCCGAGCGGCGCTGACCGGCGCAGGCAGACGAAGGCCCTGCCGCCATCGGGGCGACAGGGCCTTCGAGATTTCTCAACGTCTCAGCTCACATCACAGGCAGACGAGGTTTCCGCCGCCGCCGTTGGAGTCGATCATGTAGAGCGCGTAGCCGGTGGGGTCGATGGCTCCCGCTGCGCTGCCGCACATGCCGGTCTTGAAGCTGCCGTGCTTGGCGCCGTCCTCGGGGAAGTCGACGATAATGCCCGCGTCGCTCTTGCGGTGGTCGGACTTGCGGTAGAACTGCACCTGCTGGACGTTCTCCGACCAGGTTCCCTTGCTGATTCCGTGCACCGAGTAGAACTCCACGTCGACCGTGAAGCCGCCGGCGCCGCCAGCGCAGTAGGTGGCGTTGCTGGCGAAGGACTGACCGTCCGCCACGAAGATCACCGGCCCCAGAGGGCTCGTGTTCCAGCTAGAGCCCATGGTGGTGGCGCAGGTGCCATCGGGCAGGGAGGCGGAGCAGGTGGCGCCCACGCAGACCTCGCCGTAGGCGCAGGTGTCCGGGCCGCCGTTGGTGCCCGGCAGGAGCACGTTGGCGTTGCAGGTCGTGCCCTGCGACACGCAGGCGCCGCTGCTATCGCACTTCAGACCCGAGCCGATGTGAGCGCACTGGGTGTCGGTGGTGCAGGCCTCGCACTGGCCGCTGGAGGTGTTGCAGCGCGCCGCCGTCGCTGAGGTGCACTGGCTGTCCGAGGTGCAGCCCGAAGCCGTGGAGGGCTCGCACTGGCCCTTGGTCGTGTTGCACTTACGGGTCTGGGGGAAGAAGTCGCCGCAGTCGCTGTCCTGGGCGCAGCGGTTCTCGCAGAGGTTGTCGATGGAGCTGCAGACCTGGTTATTGGTCCCGCCGTCCACCGTCACCGCGCTGCAGGTGGTCGTGCCGCACTTGCAGATCTTGCCCTTGACCGTGCCGGTGGAGTCGGCGACGTCGGCGCAGGTCTCGCCGGTGCCCGTACAGTCGGTCGCGGCGGTGCAGGTCTTCACACATACGAAGCCGACCGGGTGGCAGATTTCAGTTCCGGCCGTGCAGTCGCTATCGGCATTGCAGACCACGGGGAGCGCGTTCTCTTCGGTGTCATCAAGGCCGCCACAAGCCGTCCAGGCCAGGGGGGCCGACGCCAGTGCGACCAGCGCCAGGGTCAGGGAGTAGCGGCGAAGCATGTAGCCTCCTTTGATTCGTTTATGGTGTTGGGGGACGCGCGGTAACTAACACCCGATCGGCAGCCAGTCAAATGAGTCGCTTGGGTGTTCCGCGCATTCGGCCGTGGGCAGTTTAGCAAGCACGGTGCCACGGCCAACTCATGGAAAAGACGATGGTTCACGCATGTCTGCGGGGAGGACCAGGACACCTCTGTCAGGGAGCTGATGAGCCCTTCCCCGCCCTCTTCTCGATCGACGCGTCGGGCTGTCCAGCGGAAGCAGGGACCTGCAGATCGAGCACCCAGCCATTGGCGACCTGGCGCGAGCCGACGACCGCCGACATGGGGACCCCTGCGATGCGCGGGTCCTTCGCGGGATCGGTGATGGGCTTGGGGCCCTGGTACGAGCTCGCGGGTGCCAGCACGCGCACGTCGCGATCGAGGTAGACGCGCACCGGGCTCCCGATGGGCATCGCCTTGCCGAATCGATGCACCAGGGTCCGCCCTCCGCGTGCCAGCGTGAAGGCCCCGAGCGCCTCGCCATTGGCACCATGGATGGAGACGTGGGTCGGGGCGTCCTTGGCGAAGGCGCCCATGCAGAGCTGCGTGGGGTAGCACTCGACGGCGAGGGCCTCGTTGCGGCCGAAGAAGCCACAGGCCAGCATCGGCATCGGAGACCAGTTGTCCTTGCAGGGATCCGGCGGCGTCTCCGGCTCGACCTGCACTGCAGCGACCCCGGCGTCTCCGGCGTCAGCGGCCGAAGACTGGGCGCACGATCCTCCATCCAGCATCTGCGGGACTACCGCCGCCACGAGCTGCTTCGCCTTGAGGTCGACCTGCAAAGGCTTGGGAAGCGGCGGCGGGCTCTGCTTGAAGGGCTGCATGGGGCTCGGGCGCCGGACCACCATCGTGTTGCTGCTTCCATTCCAGAGGAAGTCCACGCCGCGCTCACGGCAGATCCAGCCAGTCGCCGCCGCGGTGACCTGCCCGCCGCAGTCGGGATAGGGCGCGTTGCTCTGGGCCTCCCGCCCCTGAAGGTCCAGGACTCGCTGCATCGCGCCATCCACCAGGCAGGGGCGCGTGGTCACGAAGGAGATCTGCTCGATCCGCCGGTCCTTGCCCAGCCGGAAGCTCATGCCCCCGCTCGCCAGGCTCCACACCGGCGGCGCGTCCTTGGCCGGGGCGACGAAGTTGGCGACGCCGCGCGCCTCCTCGGCGGTCATTCCCAGGCGAAGCTGTCCGATGGACACGCCCGGCTTGATGAGAGTGGAACAGGGATCCTCTGCGGCCTGAACGGACGAAGGTGCGGCCGTGATCAGGGCCAGCAGCAGCAAGGCATTGCGCATGGCGTCTTAGCCTCCGGAGTTGGCGAACGCTATCGGCAGCCCCTCTGGGACGTCAATCGGCTGAGAGTCTTCAAATGGGTGCGGGTCGTCCCACGAAGAAGGCCCGCGAGAGGAGTCTCTCGCGGGCCCTCGGTCTTGATGAGACGTCTATGAGGAGCGCGGAGATCCCTTGCTTCCTAGAACTTGAACGGGAAGTTCACGGGGGACATCTGCGGGCCGGTGTAGGAGGGGAACCTGAAGCTCTTGATGCCCGCCGCCAGGCACGCCGAGAGTGGCGTCTTGCGGAATTCCTCGGTGACGGTCTGGATGTTGCCGGTGGAGCCGTCGGGCTTGATGGTCCAGCGCATCACGATGGTGCCGGTGGCGCCGGGTTCCTTGGCCTTGGCCTCGTCGACGCAGTTCTTGATCATCGACCTGTTGGCGACCACTACCTCCATCACGTCCGATTGCTCGAGCTGCGCCTTGGCATTGGCAGCGCCGGCACCGGGAGCGGGCGGGACCCAGACGTCCTTGGGCTTGGGCTTGGACTTGGGCGACTCCTGCGCCGGCTCCTTGTTTCCGCCACCATTCCCGAAGATCTTGTCGAAGTCGTCATCGACCTGCCCGCCGCTCTTGGACAAGGGCTTGACTGCCGGACCCGTCTCTTCGGCTTCCTTGGGCGCGACGATCTCCTCGGCCTCTCGAGATTTGGCCGATTCCCTTGGCTCGCGCGTCGCGACCTTGGAGAAGCCTCCGCGAGGCTGCTCTCTGGGCTCCCTGGGCCCAGCTGGCCCTGCCTTCGTCCTCACCTCGGCGCCCTTCGTCTCAGCAGTCTTGGGCTCGGCCTTGTCCGCAGCAGCCGGCTCGACAGGCGGCTTGACGGGCTCGGCCTTGGGCGTCTCCGTTGGAGGATTGGCAGCCGCGACCGCATTGGGATTCGTCTCTTTTGTTGGCGCAGTTGCAGCCGGAGACGTGGCAGGCGTCGTCGGCCCGGCGGCCGGCGGCTGCACGACGGCTTGAGCGACCGGAGGAATGGCCGGAGCTGACACCTGCGGCTGAGCCTGCATGGTCTGCTGAGGTCGGGTCAGGATGTACGTCAACGTGATCGCGGTGCCGCACAGGACGAGCAACCCGACTCCGAGAAGGATGTACAGACCCGTCTTGGGCCGTGGGGGCGGCACATACAACTGTGGCTGAGGCTGCTCGTCGAACTCCGGCCGTGCGACACGTTGCGGAGGGCGGGAGCGGCGCTCAGGGGCCGCGACGGGAGCGGGACCCGAAGTCTCTTCCTCCTCGTCCGAGAGAATCGGATGGCGGGAGGCGGCCGGCGCAGGCAGGGACAGCGCTGGCTCGGATTCGGGCTTGTCCTGCATCTCAGGAAGGTCGTCGATGAGGCCGCGCGGCTTGGCGGCCACTTCCAGCTCCTCCTCCGGAGGGTATTCGGGCTTCTTCGCGACCGGCCTCTGCAGGGCCTCGAGCTCGTCTTTGACCAGCGACTCGAGAGCGTTGGCAGCCGAGGGCTTCCACTCCGGCTCGCCAGGTTCGTCCTGCTGCGGCGGGAGAGGAGTCGGCGCCAAAGCCTGCGCACCGGTGGCGACTGCCCCCGCGGGAACCTCCTTGTCGGGCGCGGGCGCCGGCCGTGGCGCGAGCTTCTCAGCCAGCTCGGACACCCCGGAGAGCGGTCGCCAATCGTTCATCCCCGGCTTCCAGCACAGCGAGTCCGCGGAGAGCTCACCCTTGTCCCATCGCTCCCGGACGCCCTCCAGGCTCAGCGGGCCGACCTGGCTGTCGTTGATGGCCACGAACCAGTCTGCAGCCGGTGAACCTGCCGTTGCGGACGAGCCGTTGGAGCCGTTCTTCTTCTCCTTGGGCTTCTCCTCCATCATCGGGGCAGGCGGCGCCACCTCCTTCTGGGCCTCGGTCTTGATGAGGCCCGCCATCTCCGACAGGTTCATCACCCGGGTCGACTGCCGATCGGAGTCGAAGTCGTCGTTCATCGCAGGGAGAGGGGCTACCGCCTGGTCCTGCGGCATGGAATTGACCGCAGAGAGCGTCAGCTCGCCGCTGTTCGACCCGGCGGCGGCGAGGGGCATCGAATCCTGGTCCTGCTGGTTCTGGCGGTCCTTCTGATCCTGCCGGTCCATCCCACCGGGCGTCATCTCTGCGTCGACGGGCGTGATCGTTCTCGCCTCGCCCAGACCCTGCTTGGTCATCACCGATTCGAAGGCGCGGCCAAGCTCGTCGTCGATGCCCGCCGGAAGGGCGGTCTCGCCGGACGGTATCGGGTTGCTCGCCGTGTCTTCGTGATGGCTGGCCGCGACGGCAGCGACCGCGGCGCGCACCATCGGATTGCTAGACACGATCGTCGCCTCGTCCTGCTCAGGAGAAGGAGGCGGCGGAGGCGCGGCCGCCGAGGCCCGCTTCACGACGATCTTGTGCTGGCACTTCTTGCAGCGAACGATGACCCCGTTGGGGCCCACCTTCTCGTCGCTGATCAAGTACTGCGCGTGGCAGCTATCGCAGACGAATTTCATGGAGGCCGCCGGCCCCTTTCTCCACCATCGGAACCACGTTGCCCAAGGTCGCGAAGTGACAGTGGAATCTTCCTTGAAAGTCTAGGCTTCCGTGCACCTCGGGTCAAGGTTGCAGTCCCTTGATTGAGGTGTTGAACGGCCGCACTGACCGATGGATCTGGTCCCCGCGCAGGCGGGGACCCCGATTCTTCGGTGTCCCTGCAAACATGAGCATTATCGAGAGCCTAGCGCGATGCTCCGGGGAGCTTGATCTCGATCTTCAAGCCCAATGCGCCACGCAGCTCGAGATGCTCCTTGGAGAGGCAGAACATCATCAGGTCCCGTATACGGGCCCGCAAGGGCAGCTTGGCGGCAGCCCCCACGTCCTTGCTCAGAGCGTTCTTGGCCGCCTCCACGTCCGTGGAGATCAGGGCCCCGACGCGGTTCGCGGTGAGCTCGGCGCCCTCCACATAGTCGCGGATATTGGTTCCTGAAGCGCTGTTGACGTACTCCCGGCCGAGCCGGGCCAGGGCCGTGCGGAATTGCGGCTCGAGCCGCTCGATGACCCGCATCTCCTGGTCGATGGCGCGCGGGTCAGCCGTGGGCCGGAAGCTGGGCACCCCACTGATGACTGCCGCCTGGAAGACCGCGTCCAGCTTCTCCGCCGGCAGCAGGCGAGCGAGCGCCAGCTCGGGCCGCGCGAAGGCCATGGTCTTGCCCAGGAAGAAGTACAGCTCCTTCTGCGCCTGCTCGCTGAAGAGCTTGCCGCCCGCCTTGAGCGAGACCGGATGGGTGTGCAGGACCTCCAGCAGGAGATCCCTGTCGGCCGGCGGGATGAGCCCTGCGCCCTTCTGCTTGATTCGCTCGCGAGTGTGGATCAGGAAGGGCGAGTAGAGCGCCAGAGCCTCCATGTCGAGGATCTTGACGACGTACTTGTAGGTCTGGACCGCGAGCTCGAGGCTGCTCTCCAGGTCGATCCGGTCGGTGCGCGGGTCGATCCCGTAGGCGCTGTGCTTCTTGGCGTAGTAGCTGCCCAGCTTCTCGTACACCAGCGCCAGGATGTCGCCCATCGGCCCCTTCACCTTGGGGTGATAGATGAGCGAGGTCCACAGGTTGCCGGTCAGCTGCTTGCTCGCCTGCTCGCGGCGGCGCGCATAGGGGGCGAGCTTGGTGAGGATCTCGCGCTCGTCGGCGCCCGCCTCCCCGACCAGATGTGTCGCCACCTGGGCCGCGACGAAGGCCCCGTCGTAGTCGCGGATCTTGGCGCTCAGACGCACCAGCTGGTTGACCACCTTCTGTGGCCGGTCGGTGGTCGCGAGCGCCCTGCGCCAGGCGTCGATGGCCTCCTTCTCGCTGCCGTCCTCGTCCCCGGCCAGCTCGGCGTACTTCTCCAACGCCGCGCTGTCTCCGGGCATGCCCTTGACCACCACCTGGTAGGCGGCCTTGGTCGCCTTCTTGTCCTTCTTCACCTTCTCGTAGAAGTCGCCCAGCGTCCGCCACAGGCTCATGCGCGCGGGATGCGTGTCCTCGGTCTTGGGCAACCGCTGGATCATCCGCACGTAGTTCTGCTCCAGCGCGTCCCACTGCCGGCCCTGGCCCAGCATCGCCTCCAGCGCGGAGAAGGCCTGGATGAACCGGAAGTCGAGGTCGAGCGCCTTGTTGAAGGCCTCGGCCGCGCGCTTGATGTCCTTGAGCTCGTCGCGGCAGACCTCGCCCAGCGCGACCCACAGCTTGCGCGCCTTGGCCACGTCCGCCTTGACGTCCGGCAGCTCGAGCATCCTCTCGCCGGTCTCCACCGCCTTGTTGGCCTGGCGGGTCTCGCGATAGAGCGCCAGCAGCGCCTCATGCACCTCGGCCGAGCTCTCGTTGAGCTCCAACGCCATCACGAAGGCGTCGATGGCCCGGTAGGCGTCGTTGAGCCTCTCCTTGGCGATCTGGCCGATGGCCATGTAGAGCCCGAAGCGCGCGTCGGCCTCGACCAGCCCGGCGAGGCGGCCCCGATACTCGATCGCTCCCTCCCAGCTCTTGAGCTCCTCGCTCAGCTCGATCTCGGAGCGCAGCGAAGGCTCGTGGTTGGAGTCGATGGAGAGCGCCTTGTCGAACTCCTTCTTGGCCCGCTCGATCTGCCCGAGCTTGCGATACAGGTCGCCGACCTGCCAGTAGTACTCGACCACCTCGAGGTCGGTGAGGTCCTCGCGGTGGTGGATGAGGATGGCCTGGTAGACCGAGAGCGCGTCGGCGCTCTTGCCCGTGGAGACGAGCAGGTTCGCGTAACCCTCGGCCGAGGGCAGGTAGGTCGAGTCGAGCTGATAGGCCTTCTCGTAGGCCGAGAGGGCCCGCTCGGTCTTCTTGAGCTTCTCGCAGACGTAGCCCAGCCGGTACAGCTGCCGGCACAGGTCCAGGCCGAGCTGCGGGTCGCGCGCCGCGCCCTCCGAGAGGTTGTGCGCGACGATGTCCAGCATCTGCTCGGCGCGCTCCCAGTCCTCGCGGGCGACGTAGATGTCGGCGAGCGGCCGTGCGGCCTCCATCGCGTCGGGGATGAGCTTGAGCGCCTCCTCGTAGTAGCGGCTGGCGCTGTCCCGGTCCTCGCGCGAGTCCTGGTAGAAGCTCGCGACGGCCAGCCAGGCGTGGGCGCGCTCCTCGACATCGATGGTGTGCTCGGCCTCCTGGATGATGACCTGCAGGAAGTTGTCCCAATCCTTGTCGAGCTCGAACAGGCCCTTGAGGCAGCGCAGGCTGGGCAGGTAGCCGGCGTCGAGCATCAGCGCCTTCTGGTAGGCAGCCTTCGCCGCCGGCGCGTCGAGCAGCATCTCCTCGTTGATCTTGCCGATGCGGTGGAACAACTCCACCGCCTCCCGCGAGCCGCCCAGGAGCTCGGCCTCGCGCCCCAGCATGTCCAGGGCGAAGGGCCAGTTGCCGCTGCGCTCGTAGAGCATGCCCAGCGCGTGCATCGCCGGCCGGCAGCGCGGGTTCAGCTCGAGGGCCTGGTGGTACGCCGTCACCGCG
>JACRCT010001092.1 GCA_016218885.1 Deltaproteobacteria bacterium
GCCACGAGCTCGGAGCATCGGGTGGACGAGCAAAGCCAGTTGTGAGTCGTAAGTCGTGAGTTCTGAGTGACGAGCCACGAGCTCGGAGCATCGGGGGGACGGAGCGCAACCAGATGGTCACCGACAAGTCGCGCAGCCAGGGGGACGTCGAGAGACAGTCGTGAGTCGTAAGTCGTGAGTTCTGAGTGACGAGCCACGAGCTCGGATCGAGAGACAGTCGTGAGTCGTAAGTCGTAAGTTGTGAGTGACGAGCCACGAGCTCGGAGCATCGGGGGGACGGAGCGCAACCAGATGGTCACCGACAAGTCGCGCAGCCAGGGGGACATCGACAGACTGCGCCGGGAACACCGTGCTCTCGACGAGCAGATCATCGCTCTGGAGTCTCGCCGCTTTCTCAGCTCCACCGAGGAGACCGAGATCAAGCGCCTGAAGCGGCTCAAGCTCCACAAGAAGGACGAGATCGCCGCGCTCTCCACCGCGCGGGACTGACGGCCCAGGGGCGGCTCGAGCTCAGCCCACCTTGCTCGCGGTGGGTGTGGTCATGGGGATCTGTAGCTGCTCGAGGACCAGCCCGAGCGCCCGGGCCTTGAGCTCTCGGCGACGTCGCTCGACAGCCCGGCTGACAGCCGCGGCGAGCGCCGGGAGATCGACGGGGCGGCGCACGACCGCCGCGACCTGCGCCTCCAAGAGCGCCAGCGTCTGGTCGAATCCTCCTGGTTCCAAGGCCCAGATCAGCGCCGGCGGCCACGGTCCGTCCAGGACCATGCGCGCGAAGGCGGCCGCGTCGGCGGCTTCTGGCCCTTCTCCCAGCACCAGCGCCTCGATCTCCCCGGCGGCGGCTGCCGAGAGCGCACGCGGCAGCTCCCACGGGCCCTCGGCGCGGTGTCCGGCCAGCGCCAGGGGGGAGATCAGCGCTTTCTCGGCCACCACGCCGACGCGCGCCGGCCCTTCCAGGCGCCTCGCCAGGATCTCCAGGGCCTCGATGAGGGCGCGGCTCGCTCTGGCCTCGCGGGCCGCGGCGAGCGCTCGGTCTGCCCAGGGCCGCAGGTCCGACCCCAGGGCGGCCACGAGCTGTCGCATCCGATCACGAGCCAGTGCTCCGCGCAGGCACGACCGCAGGGCCTGCGCGTCTTCGACGGGCTTGAGAAGGTATCCGCAGGCCCCCGCGTTCAGCGCCTCGACCACGGTCTCGGGCGAGGGCAGGCTGGTGAGCGCGATGGCCTCTGCGGCTCGCCCCCCGGCGATCGCCTGGCGCACCACCTCGAGCCCGGTCATCCCCGGCAGGCCGTTGTCGGCGATGAGCACCTGGACCGGGCTTCGCTGCAGCAGCTCGAGCGCTTCGTGACCGTCACCCGCCTCGGTGACCTCCAGGCCCTCGTCCGCGGAGACCAGCACTCGCAGGACTCGCCGCACCCCCGGCTCGTCGTCCACGACGAGGACGCTCTGGGACGCCTTGAGGGCGACGACCCGCTCCGCCAGCTGCGTTCGCAGGCCGTCGAGACCATCTTGTCGCCCCACGGGCGTCGTCGATGCTCTCGCCGAGCGCAGGCGCACCGCGAAGGCGGTGACGTAGGGCCGCGGAGGGGGGGAGAGCAGGGTGATCTCCGCGCCCCACGTCGCGAGGAGCTCCTGGCAGATGTAGAGGCCCAGCCCGGTGCCCGCCTCCCCCTTGGTGGTCGCGAACGGCTCGAAGAGCCGCCCGGTGAACTCGGGGGCGATGCCCGTGCCCTCGTCGGCAATGACCACTGACACCCCATCCCCCTCGCGCTCGGCCATCAGCAGGACCGTGCCGGGGCCCTTGGCGGCCTGGGCGTCGCGGGCGTTGGCGAGGAGGTTGAGGATGACTTGAGAGAAGGGCTGGGCCTCGGAGACCACCTTGCCCAGGTCCGGGGAGATCTGCACCTCGAGCTGGACTCCGGGGGGCATCTTGGGCGCCAGCGCCACCGAGGCGCGCAGCGCCTCCTCGACGTCGAGCTCTCTCACCTTCGTGGCAGCTTGTCCGTCTGGGTCGTCCCCGGCCCGGAGGAACCGGCGCAGGCCTTCGAGCATGGTCTCCATGCGCCCGCACTGGTGGAGGATCTCGCGCAAGCCGTCGGCGAGCTCCTCGTGCTTGGAGGCGGGGCTCAGCAGCTGCGCGAACCCCGAGATGCTCGACAGGGGCTGGCGCAGCTCGTGGACCAGCTCGGCGAAGGCCATGCCGACCTCGGCGAGCTTGGCTGTCTGGACCAGACCACGGCGGAACTCCCGACGCTCACGGCCCAAGCCGACCAGCCGCTCGGCGAGGGCGCGGGTTCCGGAGTCGAGCGCGGCGAGGGCCTGCGCGAGCTCAGCCTCGGCCGCTGGGGCCAGAGTCCCGGAGAGCTGGCGGTCCACCAGCTCGAGAACCCGCTGGGTGGACGATCGAGGGAGCATGGGATCCTTGCGTCTTCGCTCGGGGTACAGGCGAATTTTCACGGCGGTTCTACCCATGGGGGGCTGACCCGTCAATCAACGCGCCTTGCTTGGGCGAGAGCGCTTGCTTGTCCGCGCGGCCAGCTTGAGGTAGTCGAGGAGCGCTCATGAGGCTCGAATCCCAGCGCACGCTCGTTCTGCCCGCCACACCCGACGAGGTCTGGAGGCTGCTGTCCGACCCGGGACGGTTGCCGATCCTCGCTCCGGAGATCGAGGACGCCTGGGCGGTCCGGGGCGGCTTGGTGCGCGTCCTGGCACGAATGGGCCGGCGCCGCCGGAGCTGGCGGGTGAAGCTGACCGCCGACGAGGGCAAGCGCCGGCTGGAGCTGGACTCTGCGACGCCCGACGTCCACTTCCACCTCGAAGCCACCGTGGAGCCGGCGCCCGAGGGCTCCAGGGTCCAGGTCCAGCTGATGCTGGAGCCGCCCCAGGTCTGGAAGCCCGATCCCCAACCCGGCGGTGTCCCCCGCCGGGTCGTCCAGCGGTTGCTCCTGTCGGTGATGCTCTTCGCCCTGAGCGCCTTCGGGGTCGTGGAGCTGCCCTCCCTGCGGCTCGCGCCGATGCCGGCGGCCATCGCCTACGCCCTGGTCGGTGCGGCCTTCGTGGTCGCTGCGGCCTTGCTCTCCAGCGCCCACTCCCCGCGCAATCCGAGGGCTCGCCGGCCTCTGCTGCCGCGGGTGCCTGGCTCGACGCGCTCGGACGGCCCGCCTCCCAAGACCTCCTGATTCCGGCACCCCCGCGGGGCGTCGCACCTGCTTGCTCGCGTGGACAGTCTGCCCGTGCGCGAGGGGTTGATCAGGGAGACGCATGGGACGGCCGCTGTTGCTGCTGTCGCTGGTGTTGGTCTGGGCGACCCTGGCCGGCTGCCAGCGGTCCAGGTCTCCCGACGCGCCGCTTCGCCTGGGCTACTTCCCCAACTTGACGCACGCCCAAGCTCTGGTCGGCGACGCCGAAGGGACCTTCGCCAAGGCGCTCGAGCCTCGCAAGATCGAGGTGAAGCGCTTCAACGCAGGGCCCAGCGCGATGGAGGCCCTGCTGGCCGGCGAACTCGACGTGACCTACGTGGGCACGAGCCCGGTGATCAACGCCTTCGTCCGCTCCAAGGGGGCGGTGCACGTGGTGGCCGGCGCGGCCTCGGGCGGAGCCGAGCTCATCGTCAAGGACGCCCGTGGGCCTGCGGACCTGCGCGGAAAGCGCGTGGCGTCGCCGCAGCTGGGCAACACCCAGGACATCGCCCTGCGCTTCTGGCTGCGTTCGCACGGGCTCTCCACCTCCACGGCGGGCGGAGGGGACGTGACCATCGTCCCGGTGCCCAACCCCGACATCCTCACCCTGTTCCAGCGCGGGGAGCTCGCGGGGGCATGGGTCCCCGAGCCCTGGGGTGCCCGCCTCATCGCCGAAGGCGGCGGCCACATCCTGGTCGACGAGCGCGAGCTCTGGCCCAAGGGAGCGTTCGCCACGACGGTGCTGGCCGCTTCGTCCCAGGCGCTCAAGGTCCGCCGGGCGGACGTCCGGGCGATCCTCTCGGCGCACGTCGCGCTCACCGAGCGGGGTCGCGCCGATCCGCGCCGGTTCGCGCAGGAGGCCAATGCAGGCTTTGCGCACATCACGGGACGGGCCCTCCCCGAGCCCATCCTCCAGGACGCGTTCTCGCGCATCGAGCTCACCGCCGACCCCATGCAGCGCCAGCTCTCGGTGGCGGCGCAGCACGCTGCCGAGCTGGGCTGCCTCCCCCGCGGGGACGTCACGGGGCGGGTGGACTCGACGATCCTCGATGAGGTGGTCTCCTCTCGCAGCGCCCCGCCCTGAGGGCGGGCGGGCGGGGAGGGGGGAGGGCGACAGGCGCTTGCGGGCCCGTGCGGCAGGCTCTACCGTGGCGCGCCGTGACGCGCTTCCTGCTCATCTGTCTCGGCGGTGCCGTCGGGACCGGGGCCCGCTACCTGCTCGGCGGGTGGATCGCCAGCCTGGGTCCCGGCTTCCCCTGGGGTACCTTGACCGTGAACGCCCTGGGCTCGTTCCTCATCGCGCTGATCATGCAGGTCGCGCTGGCGACCACTCTCGTCAGCCCGC
>JACRCT010001081.1 GCA_016218885.1 Deltaproteobacteria bacterium
CACGGGCTGACGCCCGGGGCTGGGGGCGGGGACGCCCGCGGTCCCAGGAGGGAAGTCGGTTTGAGCCCCTTGACCGTTGCGAGTATCCTTGGCCGCTTTTTTGACAGTCCGACCGGGGAGACTCTGGGATGCGCTCGCTTCGCTACCTCGTCCTAGCTGCTTTCGCTGCCGCCGTCGCCTCCGGCTGCACCCGCGATCTCAACGTCAACGGCCCGCCCGTCGTCTCCGCCGGTCCGGACTTGATTCTCGCCGCCCGCGACTCGGTCATCCTCGGTGCCACCGCCCAGGGCTCCTCTCCCATCAAGCGCTACGACTGGACCGTCGTCTCCAGCCCCGCCGCTGCCGGCAGCCAGGTCTCCATCGCCCCCGTCACTGGCCTCGGCGACGTCGCCCAGCTCACCACCGGCTCCCTGCTCGGCCTCTACGTGGTCGCCGTCACTGCTACCGACGCCGACGACCAGGTCTCCCTCCCCGACTTCGTCAATCTCACCCTCAAGGCCAGCTCTCAGGTCGAGGACGTCGAGATCGTCTGCGAATCCTGCCGCACCCTCCTCCTGGACCTCCTCGAGCTGGATGAGGCCGTCACCACCCGCTTCACCGCCGTCCCCTCGGGCTTCTCTCCTACGAGCTACCGGTGGTCCGCCACCTTCGCCCGCGACCCCGGCGACCGACTCACGGGAGAGCCCTCCCTCGTCGAGAACGGCGCCTCCGCTGACCTCACCCTCCCTGCGGTCGGCATCCCCCCTGCCATCCTGAGCGTCACCGTCGTCGCCAGCGGCCCCAACGGCGACCGCGTCGGCACCCTCGATGTCCTGGTCGCCAACAGCGTCGACGAGCCGCCCGACCTCTCCGTGACCTGGCACGCCGCCGACGCTCAGCCCGGCGATGCGGTCACCGTCCTGCCCGGCGACGCCCTCTACGTCGACGCCGTCGCCTCCGACCCCAATGGCGATGCGGTCACTTGCGAGTTCCGTCCCAACGAGGAGGGCAGTCCCTTCCTCGTCCAGCCGACCAGCGACCCTTGCCGCGTCGTGGTCTACCCCCGCACCTCCGGCCGAATCCCCTTCGAGGTCAAAGCTCGAACCTCTGGCGACGGGCAAGTTGCTGATTTCTCTATGGAATTCTACGTCGCCCCGATTCGCGTCTCGGCCGGTGGCGGCGCTCTCGACGCTGTCGACATCGCCCGTGGAGACGTGGTCGCAACCAATGGGACCGGGAGCTACCTGGTCTTCGACGCCAGTGCTCCGGTCCTCGACCCGGTGGTCGTCGAGGCCACCTGGTCGGGCTCCTCCGCCGCGGCCTTCTCCAACGCCACCGCCCTGGTCGGCTTCTCCACCACTCCCGACTTCGCCCGCTTCGATGTGGTCGGCGGCTCGGAGCTGGAGGACCTCCTCTGGCCTCCCCCCGGCGCCTCCGCTGCCACCAAGACCGTCGCCATGACCCAGGGCTCGGCCGGCCGGGTCTTCATGGCCATGGACCACGGCCTCGCCGTCTACGACCCCATGATCAATACAGTCGACCCGATCTTCGAGTGGCCCGGCGCCGGCTTGGTCCCTTCCGCGCTCTCCTGGGGTCCGAGCCCTGCCTCCTCGGCCGACAGCGGATACGTGTGGTATGCGGAGGGCAATGTCGTCTACCTGCAGAAGTCCGAAGCCCTCTCCAGTTGGGGGGCGGACAACAAGGGCGTCCTGGTCGGGTCGGTGCAAGCCCCCAGGATCACAGCCCTTTCCTTCGGGAGCGGGACGAGCGACGAGCTGTGGGACCTGTGGGTCGGGACCGGGCCTTCGGGCGCACAGGACGTGGGCTCGCTACTCCTCCACAGGAATGCGGTGGATCGCGCCTCGGGAGATCCGCGGATGAACGTTCCGGAGGAGCTCTTCCCACAGATACAGGGTGGCATCAGCTCCCTCGCCGTCGAGCGCGACGGGGCCTATGCCGGCGACGTCTGGGCTGTGTCCGGTGGAGGAAAACTCTTGCGGGTCTCACGGGCGATCAGGGATATGAAGACCGGCCAGCGCGGGGTCGTGGCCTTGGAGCTCGATGTGCTGGAGGCGAATGCCAAGGCCGTCGCGACCTCCGGGCGCAGGGTGGCGGTGGCCACCGAGCAGGGACTAGCGGTCGTGCCGTAGGCGGGTTGGGAACCGGGAAGCCCGGTCAGGGTCTGGAAGTCGATACGAATTCAGGACGTCTCCCGCCCGCGAGGCGTGGGGATGCAGGAGTGAGGGTGCTTCCTCGCTCCTCTCGCATCAGGGATTCGCTGCACCGAAGAAACGAGCACCGAATGGAAGCCAGCACCCAGCAAAACACTCCGCCGCAGCAGGCTCCGCCGATGGACGAGAAGCCTATCGACATACGCAAGTACGTGGAGATGCTGCTCAAGCGGAAGTGGGTGATTCTGCTGGTGTTCGTGGCGTCGGTGTCCGTCACCGCCGTCTTCACCATGCGGCAGCAGAAGATCTACTCTGCCTCCACGAGCCTGGTCATCGAGTCGAGCGCGCCGGCGGTGCTGGGTGAGCAGGTTCGCGACGCGATCGATATCGGGAACGGTAGCTACTGGTACTCCAAAGAATTCTACGAAACGCAGTACAAGATAATTCGCAGTCGGCAAATCGCAGAGCGTGTTGTCGAGACTCTGGGCCTAAATCATGACCTGGCGTTCTTGGGCATCGACA
>JACRCT010001089.1 GCA_016218885.1 Deltaproteobacteria bacterium
GAGGGCGACGAGTGCAACGTGCTCGCGCTCGACCAGTGCAAGGAAGGACTCGCCTGCCTCACCTCTTGCTTCGGAGGCGCGGGCGGCGGCGGCTTGGCTGTGTCGACTTGCTACTCCCAGTGCGTGCGTCCAGTCCCGGCCGGCGGTCTGTGCACCACCACCGAGCAGTGCCCCTCGGGCCTGACCTGCCGCGCCCCCGTCTTCGGGGCACCAAAGCAGTGCCTGCGCCGGTCGCACAGCACGGAGGTGGGCGAGGCCTGCACCCTGGCCAGTGAGTGCAGGACCGAGCTGTGCGTCTTCGGCCGCTGCCGCTGCCGACCGGACGATTGCCCCGGCTACTGCGGCACCCTCGACGCGCTCTGCCATCCCGCGAAGGAAACCGGAGGCTCGTGCTGCGGCGACTACGAGTGCCTCGACCGCTGCTCGATCAACCTCTGCATTGAGGGGACCGGAACTACTGTCCCCTCGCCAGGAGTCTGCTTCAGCCCACGTTCGAAGGCGACGGGGGAGAGCTGCGTCACCACCGAGGAATGCAGCGTCGGGGCGTGCCTGCTCGGGACCTGCCGCTGCCGCTTCAACGGCGATTGCGGCTCGGGCGAGCGCTGCAACCTCGATCCGCTGGGCGGGACGGTGGGCGTCTGCCAGGGCCGCAAGAGCTCGGGGAGCCTCTGCGCCCCGCTCCTGCCCGACGACTGCGCCGACGGCCTGCGCTGCGGGGGCCTTCCCGCCCGATGCTACCGACCGGGCTCCGCCGGATTCCAGAGCGCCTGCCAGACCAACGAGCATTGCTCTTCGGGTCGCTGCGAGCCCAGCTGCGCCGACTGGACCTCCGGGTGCTCGCTGGCTTGCTCCTGCGACTCGCACTCCAACTGCGCCTCCGACCGCTACTGCGCCTCGACCAACGTTCCAGGGGGCAGCGTGAGCGCGTGCCTGCCGCGCTTCTATTCGGGGACGCCATGCAGCTACGGCGAGCAGTGCCGCTCCGGCACCTGCTCCTGCACCCCCAGTGGCTGCTTCTATGGCATCTGTTCCGGCAAGGCCTGCGCCTGCAACTAGAGAGCGACCACCAATGACCCGACCTCTCCGCCTCCTCCCCGCGCTCTGCTGCGGCGCTCTGCTGGCGCTCTCTTGCGGCGAGCCTGAATGCCTCTCGGACGCCGACTGTGCAGGCAAGCCTGGGCTCGCCGGACCCTGCGCGGCGGCCGTCTGCCGCGCCGAGCGCTGCGCCTCCCAGCCGTCCCCCGTCGGCGCCGCCTGCGACGACGGCTCGGCCTGCACTTCGGGCGACGCCTGCGACGGAGCCGGGACCTGTACCGGCGCTCCGCTGAGCTGCCCGGGAGGCTCGGGCCCCTGCCTCGTCGGCCAGTGTGACCCGCTGAGCGGAGGCTGCGCCGTGGTCCCCGCGGCCTCCGGGACCACCTGCGACGACGACGACCCCTGCACCGACAGCGACTCATGCGACGGCGCGGGACGCTGCGTCGCAGGGCCGGCTCTCGACTGCGACGACGCGAACCCCTGCACCCGCGACGACTGCTCGGCCCAGCTGGGGTGCGTGCACCTGGCCCGCGGTGGCGCCTGCGACGACGGAGACCCGTGTACCCGAGACGACCGCTGCCAGGACGACGTCCAGTGCGCGGGAAAGCCCGACCCGCACTGCGGCGAGCCGTTCTGTGGCGACGCGGTCTGCGCAGCGGACGAGTCCTGCGCCACCTGCCCCGCCGACTGCTCTCCTCTGGGGATGGGCGCCTGCAGCGGCAGCTGCGATCCCACCGCGGCCGCCCCCAGCTGCGCCCCGGGGTTCGCCTGCGTACCCACCCGCGACGGCGCACTCAACCCCGAGCCCTTCCGACTCGGCGATGGGGTGTGTGGCAAGGCCTGCGCAACCGATCTGGATTGCGGCGAGGCCCGCTGTGTCTTCGCGCAGGGGCTGACCTCGACGGGCCTGTGCGCCATGGGCTGCACCGGCAACGAGGACTGTGCAGCGGGGCATAGCTGCGTGGCTCTGGAGTCGGGAGGAGGCCGTTGCCTGCCTGGCACGGGCTGCGACCCAGCCACCTCCGGGCCCGATGCCCTCTGCCTTGCCGCGGAGGCGCTCGAGGACGGCGGCCTCGCCCCAGTCCCCTGCTTCGCGCGCGCCCCGAGCTGCCTGGCGGGGCTCGCCTGCCTGCGTCGCACCACTCCCTCGCTCATGGAGGGAACGTGCGTGGGCCAAGCGAGCAGCTGCGATCCCGCGCTCCAGTCAGGTTGTGCGCCGACCGAAACCTGCCGCCCCATCGGCGCTCCGGTCATCCTCGGACATGCTGCCGTCTGCGACCCGCGCTCCGGCCCGGCTCTGGCCGACGACGCCTGCAATGGCGACACCGAGTGCGCGCCAGGCTTGGCGTGTCGTGACCAGGTTTGCCGGGCGTTCTGCAAGCCCGGCACGGAGGGGGCTTGCGGCGGCGGCTTCTGCTCCGACGAGAGCGGTTTCGCGGACTCGCCCTTCGGCTACTGCGGCCCGGGCTGCGGCGACGGAAGCTGCGACGGCGACGAGCACTGCTCGACCTGCCCTGCCGATTGCGGGTCGTGCCTCTGGTGCGGCGATGGCACCTGCACCAGCACGGGCGCCGATGCGGAGGACTGCGATTCTTGCCCGGACGACTGCAACGCCTGCCCGACCTGCGGCGACAAGATCTGCGATCTGTCCGAGGACTGCGCGAGCTGCGCGCGGGACTGCGGCTGCCCCTGGTGCGGCGACGGCACCTGCAACGGCAGCGAGACCTGTGCCGACTGCGAGCTCGACTGTGGCGCCTGCCCCGACACCTGCGGCAACGGCGCCTGCGACCCGGGCGAGGACTGCGCCTCGTGTGCGTCCGACTGCGGGATCCCCGGCATGCCCGCCTGCGCAGGAGAATGCGACCCGCTCGCCGCGAACCCCGGATGCGCGGCCAACCAGGCCTGCCTCCCCACTACCCAGGGCCAGCCCTATTGGGAGGCCTTCGACATTGGCAACGGCGTCTGCGCGTCCGGGTGTGCCACCGACGGCGATTGCGGCGCGGGAAACCGCTGTCTGAGGCTCGCCGGTGTCGACCTCACGGGGGTCTGCGGATCCGAATGCGTTCCCGGAGGTGCGGGCTGCGCGGGCACCTGCCTCGCGCTGAGCCCCGGAGGAGCCGTCGGCGCCTGCCTGCCCGGTCCCTCGTGCGACCCGGGCGCGGCGGGCTGCGCCGACCCCGCTCGACGCGCTTGCGTGGCGCTCGCCGGCCAGGCCGGGACGGGTATCTGCCTGGAGGGTTGCTTCGTCCACGAGCCCTCGGCCTGCGGCGGTGCGGGTTGCCATGCGAGGACCGATGAGCGCTGGCACACCGGCAGGTGTCTCGGCGGCCCGGTGTGCGACGCCGTTGGCCAGAGCGGATGCGCCCAGGATCAGAGCTGCGCGGCGCTCGGAGGCCAGGCGCTCGGGGGGCTCTCCTGGCTCTGCGTTCCGGCAGGTGGCGGCGGCGCAGCCGGAGAGGCCTGCCAGGCCACGACCGACTGCCAGGACGGGCTCGTCTGCCATCAGGCCCACTGCCACCGGTGGTGCGCCCCAGGAACGACCTGCGCCAACGGCCCCTGCGCCGACATGAGCGCCCTGCTCTACCTGGCCGCGGGCTCCATCGGGATGTGCCCCTAGACCGCAGCGAGCTCGCCGGTGCGAGAGCGCAGTCTTCGCCCTCGCCATGCCTCCTCGTCTGTCGCGCCTGCTGCAAGACCCCAAAGAAGGCAGCGGGGCACTACGAGGGGTAGTGGTCCTCCCTCTCAGCTTCCCGCTCGCGCGACGGCGCCTCCCGGCGCTCTTAGCCCCTCCACCGCCGGTCCTTAGATGATCTCGCCGGAGGCGGCCTCGAAGCGGCTGCCATGGCAAGGGCAGTCCCAGCTGCGCTCGGCGTCGTTCCAGCGCACATGGCAGCCCAGGTGCGTGCAGATCGGGGAGTGCAGGGCGAGCTCGCCATCGGCCCCTCCAGCCTGACGACGGCGTGAGGGCGGCGCCCAGATACCGGTCGCCGAAGCGCTCCCCCGCCTGCGACGAGCTCACTGCACGCGCGCGCCTCGTTGCCGCCGCTGAGGAACGCCTCGCCGAAGCCGAGGTGGGCCGGGTTCACTCCCATGCCAAAGACGCCGAGGGAGTGCACGCTCGCTTGGGCAGAAGGGACCAGCGGTCCCAAGGGCCCGGAAGGTCGGGGCTCAGCTCCCCGTCAGAACCCGAGTCGCCGCCCAGACGCCCTGGACGACCTGGGCCATGCGCCGATAGTCGAGCCGCTCCGCGGTGTCCTGATCGGTGTGGTAGGCCTGGTTCCGGAAGAAGGCCGTGTCGGTGATCATCACCGCCGGAAAGCCCGCGTCCCAGTAGGCGTGGTGATCGGACAGGTCGATCCCCCGCACCTTGCGCGGAGCGTTGAGGGACCGCACGTCGAGGGGCGTCGCCCCCTGCATCGCGGCCTTGACGGTGCGCGTCAGCGGCATGTCGGCGAAGCGCCCCACGACGGCCACGAAGTTGCCCCGGTCCGGGTAGAGGGGCTGGATGAGCTTCACCGGGAACTGCTGGCTGCCTGCCTCCTCCGAGAAGTACCCGATCATCTCCAGGGCCAGCATGGCGCGCACGGCCACGCTCTTCGCCTTGAGGGCCGAGGCATGCCGAGCGCTGCCCATGTTCTGGGAGCGGAAGTAGGGCGGCTCCTCGAGCGTGTAGGCGACGAGCTCCATCGGGCCCTGGGGCGGGTTCGCGCCCAGGATGCGAGCAAGCTCGAGCAGCCCGGCCACGCCGCTGGCGTTGTCGTCGGCACCGGGCAGCTCGTCAAAGGTGTCGTAGTGCGCCCCGACGACGACCGGCGCTCCCTCTGTCGGGCCGAAGCGCGCGACCACGTTGCGGTAGGTGCGGCCCTCGACCTCGAAGAGCTGCTCCTCGACACGCCCTCCCGATTCCTGCAGAGCTTGGGCGATGTAGCGGGCGGCGCGGTCGAGGTTCTCCACGTGAAGGTAATCGCGCGGCACGAAGGACTCCGAGAGCATCCGCACATGCGCCTCGAGCCGCTGCGGATCGACCGCGGGGACCTCGTGCAGCGGTCGGCGCAGCACCATCGGCTGCGTCAGCACGAACCAGCCCGCGAGGAGCAGGCTCGAGAGAGCCAACGTCAGCACCACGGCCATCCGGTATCTCCGTCGTCTTGGTGCGCTCAAGAGGCAACCTCCAGGGCGCCGAGCATACCCGCGCCGAGCCTTGCTCCCCGCGCTTAATCTGGCTCGGGAGCCCAACGACGAAAGCTAGAGCACCGAACAGATTGACTCCCGTCGCGAAATCGCCGATTTGCGTCGCATCCCTTCGTTGCTCCTCGCTCAGGTACTACCAGTAGCTTCCCTCGTCGCGCCTCGGGCTGCTCGCAACTCATCGATTTCGCTCGGTCCGTCAAACTGTTCGGTGCTCTAGGGGGCCTTTCCCTCGGCAGCAGGCACGGTCTTGCGCTCAGGCGCCGGCTCCTTCTTCTCCGGCGCTGCGCCGCCCCTCTTCGACCTGCAGAAGACCTCCTTGAAGTCTGCCGGCATGCCGCTGGCCGCGCCGTGGAACGCCTCGGTCTCCTTCTCGTCGTAGCTGCCCTTGGGGCACTGGAAGCAACCCGGGTGCTTTCCATGGCTGAGAGCCCCCAGGTCGGTGTGGCCCTTGGGACAGGAGGAGACGACGCAGCCGATGCTCCCGGAGTCGAGCACCTTCGCGGTCCCGCTCGGGCACAGCTCCTTCGCCTTGAAAGTCCTCTGGCAGAAGTACATCGACCCGTCGTAGTACGCCTCGGTCCCCGCCGGGCATTGGGCGAGCCGGGCGAACTTGTCGATGAGCGCGCCGACCACCTTCTGGCGCTTGGGCTCGGCCACCTCCACCAGCGCGATCTCCTCGTTGAGCCTGGTCGAGAGGCGCGGCTCCGACGCGGTGGGGACGCTGCAGCGATACCCTCCCTGGTCGGCGAGCTCCTCGACCTCGGTGTGCTTGCCGTACTGCTTCTCGCAATGGTGGGAGACCACGCGCGTCTCGCCGGGCTCGAGCACCGCGGAGAAGTAGTCGAAGCCGCCCCGGCTGTACGAGGGGGCGAGATCCTCGCGCTCTTCGGCGACCGCCGTCGAGGCGAGCGCTGTGACGATGGCCAGCACCTGAACGGCGACCTGCGCGGTGGGGTTCATTCCGGGTCCCTTCGGGGTTCTCTATTCAGCGAGTGATGAGGGCCGATGCTACCGAGTTCGGCCGCGAAGGGTCGAGCCGGCCGAGCCCTCGAACCGTTCCACGACGGGATGTCGCTTCCCGAACAAGCTGTACTCCTATACACACGGTCGATGACCTTCGAAGATCTATCGCCACACCCCAGCCTCCTGCAGGCCCTCGCCCTCAAGGGCTACGCGCAGCCCACCCCCGTCCAAGCGCTGATCCTTGGCGCGGAGCACGCCGGCAAGGACCTCCTCGTCTCCGCGCAGACGGGCTCCGGCAAGACCGTCGCCTTCGGTCTCGCCATCGCCCCCGAGCTTCTGGGCCAGGCCACCCGCCTCGAGGCCGCGAAGCCCAAGGCACCCATGGCCCTCGTGATCGCGCCGACGCGGGAGCTCGCGCTCCAGGTCCAGCAGGAGCTCGCCTGGCTGTACGCCGGCACTGGAGCACGCGTGCGCGCCTGCGTGGGGGGAATGGACCCGCGCAAGGAGCAGCGTGCGCTGGCCGAGGGCGCGCACATCGTCGTCGGGACCCCGGGCCGCCTCTGCGATCACCTCGATCGCCGGAACCTGGACCTCTCTCACCTGCGCGCGGTGGTCCTGGACGAGGCCGACGAGATGCTGGACATGGGCTTCCGCGAGGAGCTCGAGCGGATCCTCCGCGACGCCCCGGTGGAGCGACGCACGCTGCTGCTCTCGGCTACCCTGCCCTCCGCCATCGCCCAGCTCGCCGGGCGCTACCAGCGCAACGCCGTGCGCCTGGCCGCGACCCCGCCCGAGCAGGCGCACCAGGACATCGAGTACCGGGCCTGCGCCATCGCTCCGCGCGAGACCGAGCACGCCGTCGTCAACACCCTTCGCCAGCTCGAGCCGGCCGCCGCGCTCGTGTTCTGCGCCACCCGCGACGGGGTGAACCACCTGCAGTCCAACCTGTCCGAGCGTGGGTTCCAGGCCGTGGCCATCAGCGGCGAGCTGACGCAGCCCGAGCGGCTTCGCGCCCTCCAGGCCCTGCGCGACGGGCGTGCACGGGTGCTGGTGGCGACCGACGTCGCAGCGCGAGGCCTCGACCTGCCCGCGCTCGACCTCGTCCTCCACTCCGATCTCCCTCGCGATGCCCAGGTGCTGCAGCACCGCAGCGGGCGCACCGGCCGCGCGGGGCGCAAGGGCATCTCCGTGCTGCTGGTGCCTTTCCGCCTGCGCGCGGTGGCGGAGCGGATGCTCAAGTCAGCCCGCGTCAAGGCGCGCTGGACTCCGGTGGCCACCCTCGAGGAGATCCGCGCCCTCGACCACGATCGACTGGTCAAGGCAGCCGGCGAGCTGTGCGGCGAGTCGCTGGAGGATGACCTCGGGGTTGCGCGAACCCTGCTCGAGAAGCATGGGCCGGAGCCGCTCGCCAGCGCCCTGGTGCGTCTGCTGCGCGCCCGCCTGCCCGCTCCGGAGGAGCTGGTCGAGACCGCCTCCTTCCTCCTGCGAGGAAAGGTCCCCAGGGCCACCGAGCACCGGCCGCCTGCGAACGCGCCGCGCTTCCCTGTCCGGGGCACTTCCGCGAGTCACGCCCAGGCCCATGCCCATTCCCGTTCACCCGCCCATGGCCCGCCCACGCCCGGCGCAGGTCCCGTGGAAGGGAGCTGGTTCCAGCTCAACGTCGGCCGGCTCACCAACGCCGATCCGCGCTGGCTGGTGCCGCTGATCTGCCGCCGCGGCGGGGTGACCAAGGCCGACATCGGCAAGATCGTGATCTTCCCCAAGGAGACCCGCTTCCTGGTGAGCGCGGGCGCCGCCGCAGCCTTCGGGCAGGCGATCCGTCGGCCGGACAAGAAGGACCCCGCGATCCGCATCGAGCCCTACCGCACCGAATCGCGCTCCTCGCAAGACGAGCGCCTCTCTCCCCGCCCCCTGCGCCCTCCACGCTCGCAGCGTCCCGACCGGCCCCGCCGAGCCTAGCGAGGACTCCCAGCCATGGCGCTGCCCCCGACGCTGCACGACTTCGAGGTCGCCCTCAGCCACGTGGATCGCGGATTCGACGCCGCGCTCTCCGTCCGGACCGCGCGGCATCCCTCCGAGACCCAGGAGCGGCTCTGGCTGAGGCTTCTGGCCTTCTGCCTCTTCCACGAGGAGCGGCTCGCTTTCGGCCCCGGCCTTGGAGAGCCCGAGGCGCCGGACCTGGAGGCTCGCGATCTGACCGGGCAATTGACCCGGTGGATCCGCGTCGGCAAGGCCGACCCCGCCAAGGTCCAGCGCGCCGCAGACCAGAATGGCGACGCCAGGGTCTCGGTGCTCTTCGAGTCCCCAGCGAAGATGGAGGCGTTCGTGGCCGAGGCCCGCGCGGCCAGCCTCTCCCGGCTGCAGGAGGTGGAGCTGGTGGCGGCCGACCCCAAGCTGCTGGCGGAGCTGGCCCATGCC
>JACRCT010000103.1 GCA_016218885.1 Deltaproteobacteria bacterium
GAAGCCTTGATCAAGGGCCGCTCAAGTCAGAGGCGCGAAGAGCGGCCGAGCACGAGGCGCGACGCGGATTCGAGTAGGCTCGCAGCGATGCCAGTCGCCGGGAACCCTCCCCCCTCCACCGAGCCCGCGTCCAGGGCGACCCGCCTTGCCTTTCTCGACGTGCTGCGGGCGGTGGGCACGCTCTCCATCGTCGCGGCGCACGGCATCGTTCCCTACATGGTGAACTCACCCGCGCATTGGTACGTGCACGACACGCAGCGCTGGATCGCCATGGATGCCCTTGGCCTCGTCGCCGAGGCGACCCTCATCCCATTGCTCCTCTTCGTCGCTGGTCTCGTCACTCCGGGCTCGCTCCTTCGTCACGGACCACGCGGATTCCTGCTCTCGCGGAGCAAACGCCTGCTCCTACCGTTCTTTCCCGCCATCCTCGTCGTGGTCCCCTTCGCGTACTGGCTGCGCTCGTGGGCGGAGGCTCCCCCGCATCCCGGCGCGCTGGAAGTCTGGAAGGGCTTCTTCGGTTGGGACCTCAACCACGGGCATCTGTGGTTCCTGCCGTACCTGCTCGTCCTCGGTGCTGCCGCGGCGCTGGCCTCGAAGCTGCGCCCGCACGCGCTCTTGGCGGCGCTCCGGTCGCCGCCATCAACGGCGCCGGCGGCGGGCGCTCTGGTCCTCTTCGCTCTGGGGATCGGCCTCGCCAAGGCCGGCCTGCTGCTGGTCTACGGCGATCAGGTCTGGTTCGACTCGCCGCTCCTCAATGTGCAGCCGACCCGGATCCCCCTGAATGTGGGCTTCTTTCTTCTAGGGATGTGCGCCGCCTTCGGCCGCTGGCACGAAGGAGCGCCGGCGGGCCCGAGACGCTTGGTGGCGCTCGGCGTGGCGACGCTGCTGCTGGCTGCGGCGCTCGTGGCCAATGCCGCGGTGGAGCGTCCCCCGGTGACGCCGGGCCACCAGCTCCTGGACGGCATCTTCCACGGCGGCGTCGCGACGAGCTCTGTCCTCTTCTTCTTCGAGCTCCTTCGCTCGCGAGTACCCGTCGCCTGGAGCCCGGGGCGGACCGGCCGATCGCTCGTCGGTTCGTCGTTCACGATCTATCTCGTCCACTACATCCCGGTGATGGGGGTCGGCTTTCTGATGCGACGCTGGCCCCTGCACCCCGGGCTCAAGCTCGCGATCGTCGTGCCGCTAGCCGTGGGCGCCAGCTGGCTGCTGGCTCTGGTGCTTCGCCGGGCGCCACGGGTGCGCTCGGTGCTCGGGTGAGCGCATCGAGGTCAAACGGGGCCGGGCGCCGCTGCCGCTCGTGGCGACTGATGTCCTCTCGAGGGCTCAGGGGGTCAGCTCTCGCTCGAGTCGCTGCAGTGCCAAGGCCGCGGCGTCCTGTCCGCACTCGTCGTCGGCGAAGAGCGCCTTCTTCCGCGGCGTCTTCTTGAGCTTGCGCAGCGGCTCCAGGGCGAGTTCGGAGCGCAGATCGGCCAGCCTCTTGGCTGCAATAGCGCGGATCCCGCAGTCCCGGCTGTCGAGCGCGGCGATGTAGAGCGTGGCCAGCGGGAGCCCTTGGCCGGCGTGCTCCAGGTCGACGAAGCGCAGGGCGCCCCACTGCGCCCAGCTCTGCTCTTGGCGCGCGAGCTCCTGCAGCAGTGGCAGCACGCGTACCTTCTGCCAGCCCGCCAGCACCTTGCGAGTCCGGGCTCCTTCGGGGCGGTTCTCGTGGTGGCCGAAGTCGTCGGCCATGGCCTCGGCGGCTGCCGGCTCGATCGGCGTTTCGGCAGGCACCGCCTCGAGCAGCCGGCGAGCCTCGTCGTGGCGCCCGACCTGATAGAGCGCAGATGCGCGCAGCATCTTCAGCGGCCAGCTCTGCGCCGCCTCGCCCGCATCGTCGATGACCTGGAGGGCCTCGCTTCCGCGCCGTTCCTCGAGCAGCCGGCGGGCCCGCCGCTCTGGCTGGAACCAGAGCACCAGCGCCACCGTCGCAAGAGCCGCGGCGACCAGGGCCAATGCCCCGATCTTCAGCGCGACCTTGCGGCGGCAAACCCCGCTCACAGGCTCGGCGGCGGCCTGGGCCCGCTGGAGGGAGGTCAGGGTCTGAACGAGCGGCACTGGCGATCGCCCCGACAGCCGCTCCAGGAATACCTGGGCCGTCTGGGGACGCGCGTCGGGCGCCTTCGCCAGGCAGGCGGCGACGAGCTCGAGCAGGTGGGGCGCGCTCGACAGCGTCGGCGCGGCCTCGAGCAAGCTCGGGGGAGCCAGGTGGATCTGCTGGCTGACGTATTCGAGCGGGGAGGGCCCCGGCAGCGGATGGCGACCGGCGAGCATGCGAAAGGCGATGAGCCCCAAGGCGTAGAGATCGCTGCGTGCATCGAGCGGCTGGCCCATCGCCTGCTCGGGCGACATGTACTCGGGCGTCCCCAGGATGAAGCCGAGCCGGGTGACGCTGTCTCCGGCTTCGGGCTCGGCGAGCCGGGCGATGCCGAAGTCGAGGAGGCGAGCCTGCTCGCGTCCGTCGCCGGTACGGGTGAGGGTCACGTTCTCCGGCTTCAGGTCGCGGTGGATGATGCCCTTGGCGTGGATGGCGACGAGCCCCTGCGCGAGCTGGTCGAGGACCCGCTCGGCCCGCTCGACCGAGAGGGGGGCCTCCCTCTGGAGCACCGCCTCCAGCGACTCTCCCTCGACGTACTCCATCACAAGGCAGGCCGAGCCCTCGTGGTGGCCGAAGTCGATGACCCGCACCACCCCGGAGTGCTCCACCGACGACAGGAGCAGCGCCTCGCGGTGGAAGCGCTCCTTCATGCCTTCGTGGGACAGGTCGTTGCGCAGGACCTTGAGCGCGACCTTGCGGCCGAGCGAGACCTGCTCCGCGAGGTAGACGAGCCCCATCCCTCCGCTGCCCAGCAGGCGCTCGACACGAAACCGTCCGCCGAGCACCGCGGTGCCTGGAGCGAGGCTGTCCGGCTGCGCAGGTGGGGGGCTGCTGGGAGGCGGGGGCTGCGTCGTCATTGCCTCACTCGGAGCGCTTCACGCCTCGACCGGGAGCGCTGCCGGAGAGTCTCGCCGAGGCTCAACTGGCCCGAAGGGTACACGATGCCCGCCGCGCTTGCAGCGAGGGCAGTGGGGCGCGCCAAGCAAGGGTGGAAGACAGGGACGGGAAGACCCGGCCCTGGCGAGGGCGCGGCGCCTCCAACCTGCTCGCTACCCGGCGTACTTCATTCCCAGGACCTTGAGGATCATCTTCGTGTCCGCGGCCGGGAGCTTGAGCAGCTTGGCCATGGAGGAGAGCAGCCGCGCCTCGAGGCTGCTGACGCTGCCGGACGCGTACGCCACCTCTGCGCACAGCAGGTAGCACTTGCGGCGGATGCCCTTGCCCTTCAGCGCAGTGAGGGCGGCCAGCGACTCGAGCAGCCCGCCGTGCTCGGTCACGAGCCCACGGGAGGCGGCCACCAGCGCGTCCACCGAGGTATCGGCGAACTCGGGCAGCGTGGTCAACAAGCCCTCCACGACGTGAAGCTCGGGGGTGTTCGCCGAGCCGTCGATGACGCTCATGAGGTACATCGCGTGGAACACCAGCACGTCTTCGCGCACGGGCTTCTTCTTGGTAGCCATGCGCGGCACCGTATAGGTCCGTGAGGTCCGCGACAACACCCTTGCTCGCCGACGAGGTGGGTCCCCGGCAGCGCGCCACGCTCTGGACCAAGCAGACGCACCACCAGGCCCTCGCTTGAAAGCCAGCGCTTGCGCCTCGATAATCGTTGCCATTCGAGAGTATCCAAGCGCGGGGGCGGTCGATGACACGGAACAAGATGCTGGTAGTCCTGGGGCTTCTCGGGGCGGGGACGGCTTGGGCTGCGAAGGCGCCCGAGCAGGAGACGACGGCCCAGAAGCTGGCGGCCCTCCTCGTCTCCGGGCGCGCGGTGATGGCCGAACATCAGAAGCTGCTCAACGATCCCGAGAAGGGCGACAAAGGCTTCTCGCCTCAGGTGTTCTCCGACAAGGTCGTCGCCGACTACCTGGCGAAGACGGGCAACGACCTCAAGGCGCTCAAGGGGGCCAAGCCGGCGGACGAAGCCTCCAAGCTGCTCCTGGCGCTGCTCGAAGCGGAGGAGGAGGCCGTCTCCGAGGCCCAGCCCGTGCTCAACCTCAAGGGGATGGCCTTCAAGGGCTTCACTCCGGCGGTGTTCGGGCTGCGCACTGGGGAGAAGTTCCTGCAGAAGACCGGAATGCGGCTGAAGCAGACGAGCCTCCTCTATCGCAACGCGGTCAACAAGCCCGACACCTTCGAGGAGGCGACGCTGCGCCGGTTCGCCGAGACGGGTTGGGAGAAGGGCAAGGGGGTTGGCGCTCTGAGCGAGGAGGGCGGCAAGCGGGTCTATCGCTACATGATGCCCGTCTACATCGCGAAGCCCTGCCTCAGCTGCCACGGCGAGCCCAAGGGCGAGCTCGACATCGCGGGCCGCAAGAAGGAAGGCTACCGGGAGGGTGAGCTTCGCGGCGCCATCAGCGTGATGCTCAAGGCTCCCTGAGCAGCAACCCGGAGCCGAAGCCGATGGGGTTGCTGACCAGGGTGGAAACGGGGCTGTTGGGACCCGTCTCGGTGGGAGGCAAGCTCCTCGTCGGGTTCTTGCTGACCCTGATGCCGATCATCGTGGTTCTGGTCCTGAGCGCTCGTGCGAGCGAGCACGCGGGCCAGGCCTTCGCCCGCGCCCGTCAGGCGGACAACCTCGCCGATTGCGTGCAGCAGTCGATGCTCTGGTGCACGGACTACAGCTTGACCTTCATGCCGGATTCGCTGGCGAAGATGGAGGCCGAGGCGCGGCGCTTCGAGGAGCTCTCGCGGGGGCTGAGCGAGCTCGAAGCCGGCGACCCCGACGCCCAGGCGCGGCTCGCCGGGCTCCAAGGCGCCTATCGTCGCTACCTCGAGGTGGGCCGGCGCATGGGGGAGATGTACATCCAGTTCGGCCGGGTGGTCGGAAACTCGCTGACCGAGCAATTTCATCGGGAGGGCGAGCAGCTCTCGAGTAGCCTCGTCTCGCTCAAGATGGCGAGCGCCCAGCGGGCCGAGGTGAGCATCGCCCGTCTGAAGATGCTCTCCGCGGGCGCGAGCGTGTTCATCGTCGTCCTGATCGCGGTGGCCGCCCTCTTCTTTGGATGGCGGCTGGCCATCCCCATCCGCGCGCTGACCCAGGTCGGCGAGCAGCTGTCCACGGGGCATATCCGGACCGCCGCCGTCGTCCAATCGCGAGATGACCTCGGCCGGCTCGCACGCGCCTTCGAGCGCTTCAGCCGGCGCCTCACCGAGATTGTCGGGGACCTGATCGACACCTTCCGGCGGTTCCAGGCGCAGTCCCAGGAGCTGCACGCGACCGCGGGCAGCCTGAGCCGGGACGCGCAGGCGCACGCCGCCCGAGTCTCCCATGCCACCAGCGCCACCGCGCAGCTCTCCAGGAGCATCCAGGAGGTGGCGACCAGCGCAGCCGAGGCGGCGCGGGCCACCGAGCTCTCCTCCGAGACGGCCCGCTCGGGCATGAAGAGGGTGGAAGCGGCGACCGAGGCCATCCAGCGCACGGCTCGCAGCACCCAGGAGACGGCCCGGCGCATGACCAAGCTGGGCGAGGTCTCGCAGCAGATCGGCGCGATCGTGACCGTCATTCGCGACCTCGCCGAGCAATCGGACGTACTGGCCTTGAACGCGGCGATCGAAGCCGCTCGCGCTGGTGAGCACGGGCGCGGCTTCGCAGTGGTCGCCCGTGAAAACCGAAATCTTGCCGAGGAGACTCGCCGCGCGGCAGTCGAGGTCGCGCGACGCATCGACGGAGTGCAGGCCGAGGCCTTGAGCGTCGTCGGCGCGAGCCAGGAGAGCAGCCTCGAGGTGGAGCGCGGGGTCGCGCTGGCCATCGAGGCGGGCGAGTCCCTGCGGCTCATCGTCGGGTCCTCTCTGCGCGCGAGAGAGATGGTCGAGCGCATCGCCTCCGCCACCGGTGAGCAGTCGTCGGCGGCCTCCGAGGTCTCCGTCAGCATGCAGAGCGCTCTGGCGGTGACGCGCTCCTCCGAGAGCAGCGCCGAGGCGGTGCGAGGCGCCGCCGGCGAGCTGGCGGCGCTCGCCACGAAGCTCGATCAGACCATCTCCTGGTTCAAGCTCGAGGCCTGAGGCTGAACCCTCGTCAAGCCGGGGCTCGCTGCGCCGGCCGCCATGGGCACGAGGTGGCTTGTGCTCTAGAGCGTCAGCTTCAGGGCCGAAGGCCCACTCGGTGCTCTGGCGCGCCCGCGAAGGTCTTTGGGGTCGGGCGCGTTGTGCTGGGCCGCGATTTCGAGGAGATTTCCGGCGCGATGAGTGACCACAAGCGACAGCTCACGGGTCTCACCCTCGAGGAGCTCACGGCTCTGTTGGAGAGCCGGTCGCGTGCACTCGCCGCGTTGCGCTGGCTCTACCAGGTCAGCCCCGTTCCGGCCGCGTTGCCGGAGCGGATTCCCGGGGTGAGCCCGGAGGCCTGGGCGAACGTCCGCAAAGCGTGTGAGCTCTCGCTGCCTCGGACGGTCATGCGTCGGGTCTCAGCCGACGGCACCCTCAAGTACGTGTTCGAGGCGGCGGGCGCGCGGTTCGAGGCGGTGCTCATCCCCGCCGAGGGGCGCAGCACGCTGTGCGTCTCGAGCCAGTCGGGCTGCACCCGCCACTGCGCGTTCTGCGCGACCGCCAGACTGGGGTTTGGGCGGAACCTCCACGCTGGTGAGCTGGTGGCCCAATTCCTGATCGCCAAAGGCGACGCGCCGGCCGGCTCGCCGCTGCGCAACGTCGTCTTCATGGGCATGGGCGAGCCGTTCGACAACCTCGACGAGGTGCTGCGAGCGATTGGCATCCTGGAGCAGCCTCCCGCCCCGCAGCTCGGTGCGAGCCACATCACCGTCTCGACGTCGGGCGTGCTGCCGGGGATGGAGCGCTTCCTGCGCGAGTCCGAGTCCCATCTCGCGCTGTCCCTCAACGCCACGACCGACGCGCAGCGTGCCGAGCTGATGCCTCAGACCAGGCAGTGGCCGCTCGCGCAGCTTCTCGAACTCTTGAGGATGTCCTCGGCCCAGTCCGAAAGGCTCTTCTTCGTCGAATACGTGCTGCTCGACGGGTTCAATGACTCCGATGATGACGCTCGGAGGCTGGTCGCGCTGCTGAAGGGGGTCCGCGCCCGGGTGAACCTCATCCCGCACAACGGTTTCGAGGGGTGTGGATACCGACCTTCCAGGTCAGAGCGCGTCCTCGCGTTCCAGAGGATCGTCCACGAAAGCGGGATCCGATGCCTGCTGCGATCGTCGCGCGGAGACGAGATCGGCGCGGCGTGCGGGCAGCTGGCGCTCAGGAGCTGAGGCACACGTTCGCGAGGTAGATGGCGGTCGGGCCTTCGTGCGAGCTGTAGTAGCTCACCGTCAGCCGGTCCTCCTCGAGGACCATCCCGGGGTAGCTGGTGTCCTCGCCCGAAGGCAGCGCCAGACGCTCCTCGAGGCAGCCCCGGTCGAGGTCGAGCTCGCAGAGCGCGGTGCGCACCTCGCCGTCGTGGAGCCGCACTCCGGCGATGAGTCGGTTTCCCGGTGCGCGAACGAGGCACGGCCCGCCGATCCGCGCCCCCAGATCCTTCCAAGACCAGTCGCGGTAGGGCGGCTTCGCGACGCCTACGAGGCCCGTCCCGGGATCGCGCCGCAGCAGGCAGACCGCCCGGCCGTCGTCGAGGAACGCCATCCCGTGCTCGCTCGGGCGTCCCTCTGCTAGGAGCTGCGGTGCAAGGGTCTCGAAGGATTCGAGATCGCGGGTCGCATGGAGGCACACGAACTGGTGGGGCCGGTAGGAAAGCCCCAGGGCGAGTCCCGAGGGCCCGAAGGTCAACCGCCACAGCCAGAGCCCGGGCTCGCCGATCTCCCGATGGCGCGGAACGGCGCTGGCCCAGGCCTCGAAGAGGAGGGTGCGGACCCGCTTCCCCTCGGGCGTGCTCTGCACCGATCCACAGATCAGCGCCACCCGACCCTCCGGCAGCGCGACCAGCTTGGGGTCGCGCAGGTCCTCCTCGGGCAACGACAACAGAGCCGCCGGAGTCCAATCCACCGCGTCGGGCGAATGGAGCACGCGGATGGACCCGTCTGCCGAGTGGTGATCGGTCGCCTCACGGAAGGCGCAGAGCCACCCCCCCTGGGACCGGACGAGATCGGTGAAGGCGCAGTGTGTGGCGGGTGGGGCCCAGATGCGCCGGGCCCCCGCGAGCTTGAGGTGCATCAGGCGACCGCCGAGACCCGCGCGCGCGACTCCTGGACGACCTGCAGCACCTGGTCGAACCCCGAGAGGCGCACGCGGGGGGGCTTGCGATCCTTGTTGGGGGCGTGCTGCAGATGGCGACGCATGGCCGAGGCGGCGGAGATGACCGCCAGCCGCTCGCGGTACTCGGCGGAGACGTAGGTGCCGTACTCGGCCCAGACGTCGAGCGCGCCCACCGACTGCGCCAGAGGAACGTCCTTGGGCAGGCTGTCGCCGACGAACATCGTCTCTTTCGGGTCGACGCCGAAGTCGGCGCAGATGCGCAGGTAGCCACGAGGGTCGGGCTTCTCGAACTCCCGCGGCAGCTCGACGATCGGGCAGGCGAGCTTGGCTCCGCCGGCACTCTCGCGCTCGAGGATGTCCTTGCCGACCCCCGTGTCGGGGAAGGGGAAGGCGGGGAGCGTGTAGATGGCGGCGAGGTGCTGGTCGAGCTTCATCTTCAGCGCGCGGCGCTCGGCAGGGTTGCGGGGGGCGTCGGTCAGGGCGATCACCGGAACGCCGAGCTTCTTGAGCGCCTCGAGCGTCTCGATCACGTGCGCGTAGGGGACCAGGTACTTGCGCCGGGCGGCGCTGAAGGCCTCGCGAGCCGGGGTGATGATGAGGTTGTTGAAGGAGTTGAAGTCGGGGAACTCCTGGAAGAGCTTCGACTCCTGGATGGCGAACGGGTACTCGTTCGACTCATAGCGCTCGTAGACCTCCTTGAGCGCCTGCACCACTCTGATGCGCGGATAGCCAGTGGTCCTGCACAGGCTGTCCACCATCGCCTCCAGGGAGGGGACGATGTAGTCCACCCAGGAGTAGAGGGTGTTGTCCATGTCGGTGATGACGGCGCGGATCATCCGGTCTCTCGTCGCTTATCGCTTGCGTGGCACGAACATGGGCGCCCCGGCGCGGGCATAGGCCACCGTCTCGCGCTGGGCCATCTTGAGGTCGAAGAGCCTGTCCGCGGTGGCGGCCAGTCGGTCGGCGTGGAGCACGCCCCTGCGCAGCCGTGCCGGCAAGCCCATGCAGCCCAGGTGCGCGCCGCTGATGGCGCCGGCCATCGCGGCCACCGAGTCGGCGTCGCCTCCGGCGCGCAGTGCCACGTTCATGCAGGCCCGGAAGTCCTCGGGCTCGCGCAGGAACGCGTACAGGGCCATCAGCACCGAGGGCACCACGAACGGGCTGATTCCGGGCCAATCGCTCTGCTGTAGCGGGGGCAGGCCTGCCCGCGCGATCACCCGGGCTGCCGAGGCGGGCTCGAAGCGCGCCAGCTGAGGCAGCCGCTCGATCTCCCTGGCGAGCTCTGCGTCAAGAGCGGCGACGACCTGGGCGATCTTGAAGCAGTAGATGTCGCGCGGCATCGGCTCATCGAGGTTGAGCGCCACCGCCGCCGCGATCGCCGCGCCGCCTGCCTGCGCGCGACGGTCCTTGTGAGTGATGACGCCCTGCAGCTCGGCGTCGCGCGGGATCCGGCCGAGCTCGTCGAAGTTGAACAGGCCCAGCGGAGAGGCTCGGCACGCGGCGCCGTTGCCTGCCTTGCCGATCGCC
>JACRCT010001099.1 GCA_016218885.1 Deltaproteobacteria bacterium
CCTCCGAGCCGAACTCGTGGATGGGGTACATGCACAGCGCGCCCTGCACGCTCACGAAGGAGCGGATGCCGCTGTCGGCCCGCTCGACCTCCTGCATCACCAGGCCGTAGGAGATGGCGTCCATGCCGGAGCAGCCGTAGCCGTGAAGGTTGTCGCCCAGCATCCCGAGCGCGCCCATGGGCTTGATGAGATCGGTCGGGAACGTGCCGTCGCGGTAGTGCTTCCCGATGACCGGCATGACCTCCTTGTCCACGAACGCCCGCACCGACTGCCGGACCATTCGCTGTTCGTCGGTGAGGAGGTCGTCGAGGTGGAAGAGGTCGGAGCCTTCGAGCTTGTCCATGGCTTCTCCGCGGAGGGTTGGTACGGCGGTGCGACAGAACGAGGGCGACACAATAGGCCAAGTCGGCCTTCGAAAAAACCGGCCAGGCAGACTCTAGGCTTCAGGCGGGGGGCTTTAGGGCGCTCGGGAGCGACACGGAGTCGAAGCGCTCCGCTCCCGTTGAGCGGTGGCGAACGGCGAGGCTCCGCACAGGGCGGCGATGGTTGCGGCCTCCCGCGAGGCCGTGCGAGACTGCGCCGCCTTCAAGGAGCCGACCATGAACGACAGACCGCTGGCGGTCCTCGGGGCTGGCGCTGTGGGGACGATCCTGTCGGCCTACCTGGGGAAGGCGGGCGAGAAGGTGGCGCTGGTCGAAGGCGCCGACGGCCGCCGCGAGCAGGTCGCCAAGGATGGCCTCGTCGTCACCGGCAAGGTCGACAATGTGCTGGCCAGGCCCACCAACGTCCTCCGGTCCATCGAGGAGCTGCGGGACCTCAAGCCGTCGGCGCTCTTCATCTGCACCAAGACCTGGTCGCTCAAGACCATCCTGCCGGCGCTGGCCAAGGTGCTGCCCACCGACACGCTGGTCATCTCCTTCCAGAACGGGATCGGCCCCGAGGACGACGTCGCCGAGTTCTTCGAGCCCGAGCGCGTCGCGCGAGGCATCGTGAACCTGGCCGGCGGGGTCAACCCGGACGGCTCGGTCACCATGCAGTGGTTCAACCCGCCCAACTACCTCGGCATGCTCGAAGACGGCTCGCCCGACGCCTCGGCGCGCCTCGACCGGGTCAAGGACGTCCTCAACGGCGCCCACCTCACCACCAAGATCGTCCCCAGCCAGGAGACCAAGAAGCGGGCGTTCTTCAAGACCATCCTCAACTCGGCGCTGACCGCCCTCTGCGCCTCCTCGGGCATCACCATGCGGCAGGCGATGACCTACGGCCACACCCGGAACATGGCGCACGTGCTCATCCGCGAGGGGCTCTCGGTGGCGGCCGCCGTCGGCTACAACTACGGCGAGAAGGCCAAGGAAGCCTGCATGAGGTACCTCGACGAGGGCGGCGACCACCTCCCGTCGATGTGGACCGACCTGCAGCGCGGCTCCCCGACCGAGATCGAGTACATCAACGGCAAGATCGTGAAAATCGGGTTGATGTTCAAGAACATCGACGTCGACACCAACCTCTTCTTCACCTCGATGATCATCACCCAGGAGATCAAGTCCGGCGTCCGCAAGCCGACCGAGATCCCCGAGTACCTGACCCACTTCTGACGCGGAATCCGCCAAAGGAGCCAGCCATGCCGAAGAACCACGACCTCGTCGAAGTCGAGCGCTTCCAGGGAATCAAGTATGAGCTGCGCCAGGCCCGCACCCCCGACGGCAAGACCGCGGAAAGGCTGCACAACGCCTGGATCTGGCTGGACAATCCGAGCCAGTACAACTCGTACACGACCGACATGGTGAAGTCGGTCATCCTCGCGTTCCGCAAGGCCTCCAACGACCGCAGCGTCAACGCCATCGTCTTCACCGGCGTGGGCGACAAGGCGTTCTGCACCGGCGGAAACACGAAGGAATATGCCGAGTACTACGCGGGCAATCCGACCGAGTACAAGCAGTACATGCGGCTCTTCAACGACATGGTCACCGGCATCCTGCTGGCGGACAAGCCGGTCGTCTGCCGTGTCAACGGGATGCGCATCGGCGGTGGCCAGGAGATCGGCATGGCCTGCGACTTCTCGGTCGCGCAGGACCTCGCGCGGTTCGGCCAGGCCGGGCCCAAGCACGGTTCGGCGCCGGACGGCGGCGCCACCGACTTCCTCCCGATCATGGTCGGCGTGGAGCAGGGGATGGTGGGCTGCACGCTGTGCGAGCCCTGGAGCGCGCACCAGGCCTACCGCTACGGCGTCATCTGCGATCTCGCTCCGGCGCTGAAGGTGGACGGGAGGTTCGTCGCGAATCCGCTCGTGATCACGGACCGTTACCTGGACGAGTTCGGGCGGATCGTCCACGGCGAGCCGAAGACTGGCGCCGAGCTGGCGGCGGGCAAGGAGCTGCTGAAGAAGGGGGCCGTCGACCTGAGCAAGCTCGACGAGTCGGTCGAGGCGCTCTGCTCCAAGCTCTTGATGACCTTCCCGAATTGCACCATCAAGACCGTCTCCAGCATCCGCAAGCACAAGCTGCTGCACTGGCAGACCAACGCCGAGAGCAACCGCGAGTGGCTGGGCCTGAACATGATGACCGAGGCGCGGGCGGGCTTCCAGGCGTTCAACGACGGGCCCAAGGACAAGCGCGAGATCGACTTCGTCCGCCTGCGCCAGCTGCTCGCAGAGGGGAAGCCCTGGACCGAGGAGCTCGTCCGCGAGGTCTCGCCCCAGTACAAGAAGTAGGTCGACAAGAAGGAGGCGGAGTAGTTTTCAACGTTGAAAACTTCTTCCCCCAAGCGGGGTAGGCGCGGCCTGCCGCCGCTTCGTAAGCCCAGCTAGAGAGGCGTCATGACTACGAAAATCCGCACCGAGCCGATGCTCTCGGGCCAGGGCCTGCGCATCGTCCTGGACGACCCGAAGGGCAACGTCCTGGACGGCGTGATGATGGCTTCGCTGAACGAGCTGTTCGACAGCCTCCAGGGTCGGCCCGAGCTGAAGCTCCTCTGCTTCACGGGCGCCGGCGACCACTTCAGCTTCGGCGCGAGCGTCCCCGACCACGTAGGCCCGAAGGCGGGCGCGATGCTGGCCGGCTTCCACGGGATGTTCCTGCGGCTGGTGAAGCTGGCCATCCCGACGGTGGCGGCGGTGAAGGGTCGCTGCCTGGGCGGCGGGATGGAGGTCGCCATCTTCTGCAACCGGGTCATCGCCGCGCCGACCGCGACGTTCGGCCAGCCGGAGATCCAGCTGGCGGTGTTGCCGCCGCTGGCGTCGCTGGTGCTGCCGCTGAAGATCGGTCAGTCGAAGGCGGACGACCTAGTGATTACCGGTCGGTCGATCACCGGGGCCGAAGCGAAGGATTTCGGATTGGTCGATCAGCTCGCGGACGATCCGGTGGCGGCCGCGGAGGAGTGGGCGACCAAGGAGCTGCTGCCCAAGAGCGCCTCGTCGCTGCGGTGGGCGGTGCGCTCGTCGAGGCACGCCTTCAACCAGCAGCTGACGACCGGCATCCCTGCGCTGGAGAAGATGTACCTCGAGCAGCTCATGGCGACGCATGACGCCAACGAAGGGCTCGCCGCGTTCTTGGAGAAGCGCAAGCCCGTCTGGACCAACAACTGACCGCTGGCCCGACCAACCCATCCCGGAGGACCTCATGCCCGCACCGAAGGAAATCACCGCCTGGCAGATGGACGCGCCCGGCCAACCGCTGGTGAAGCGCACCCTCCCGGTCCCGAAGCTGGGCGCTGGCGATGTGCTCGTCCAGGTCGCCGGCTGCGGCCTGTGCCACACCGACCTCTCGTTCCTCTACGGCGGCGTGAAGACCAAGAAGACCGCACCTTTGACCCTCGGCCATGAGGTCGCGGGGACCATCGTGGACGCTGGCGCGGTTCAGCAGAAGCTGGTGGGGAAGAGCGTCATCGTGCCTGCGGTGCTGCCCTGCGGCGAGTGCGAGCTCTGCAAGGCCGGTCGCCCCACCGCCTGCCGCGCGCAGATCATGCCGGGCAACGACCTCGACGGAGGCTTCGCGACCCACCTCGCGGTCCCAGGACGCTTCGTTTGCCCCGTCGATCCGGGCACCTACGAGCTGTGGGAGCTGGGCGTCGTGGCGGACGCCGTCACCACGCCGTTCCAGGCTGCCGAGCGCGCAGGGATCAAGGCCGGCGACGTGGCGGTGGTCATCGGCACCGGCGGCATCGGGACCTACGGCGTGCAGATCTGCGCGGCCAAGGGCGCCACGGTCATCGCAGTGGATGTCGACGCCGCCAAGCTCGACGCCATCCGGAACTTCGGCGCCGCGGCGACCGTGAACGTCACGGGCCTCGACTCCAAGTCGATCAAGGACGCCATCCGCGCCGAGGCCAAGAAGCTCAAGGTCAGCTCCAACGCCTGGAAAGTGTTCGAGATGTCCGGGACCCTCCCGGGTCAGGCGACCGCCTACGAGCTCATCACCTTCGCCGGGGTCGTCGGCTTCATCGGCTTCACGATGGAGAAGAGCACGGTAAGACTCGGGAATCTCATGGCCTTCGATGCCACGCTCTTCGGTAACTGGGGCTGCGCTCCGGAGCTCTACGGCCCCGCAGCCGCGATGGTGCTCTCGGGCAAGGTCCAGATCCGGCCGTTCAGCAAGCGGTTTCCCCTGGACCAGATCAACGAGGTCATCGAGAAGTCGCGGGCGCACCAGCTCAAGGAGCGGCCGGTGTTGGTTCCCTGATTCAGTCGGTCAGCTCAAGCCCACCCTACAACCGCGAGACCAGTTCTCGGCGGGCGGACAAGCCCCCACCCTACAAAGCGCAGCACGCAGCACAGCAAGGAGACACCATGATCGTCGGCGTGATTGGCTCGGGGTCC
>JACRCT010001093.1 GCA_016218885.1 Deltaproteobacteria bacterium
AAGGCCACGTTCATCTTCTCGGCAGGCACGGTCTCGGTGGGAGTGCTCGACATCTCCGAAGGTGGCGCACGGCTCTCGCTCGACCGCCCGCCGGCCGTGGGGTCTCGGGCGGTGCTGATCCTCGGGGCCCTGCCCGACCGGCCCAGCGTGCCCTGCGTGGTGCGCCACTACTCCGCCGAGCGCCACAACGTGGGGGTGGAGTTCCTCGCCGACAAGAAGGTCAGCCAGCGCATCGCCACCGACATGGCGCGCCGCTTCGCCTCGGCGGAGCCGGTGCTCGACGACCCCCCCGAGGAGAAGCCCAAGCCGCCCGTCGCCGCCACAGGGTGACCCGCCATTCGAGATGGCGCAATAGCGCCGCCGCTACGCGGACGGTGGCCGCGTCGCGCAAAGGCGGTCCTCGGCCATCCAAGAATGCTTGCGAGAGCGGGCGCGCCCCTGATGGTGCGTCGGCGCCTCGTCCTCTGGCGAATGGCCAGCCTGCTCCCGGTCGCGAGCCAGGCCTGGCTGAACCATGATTCCTTCAGAGTGGTTCACCCCTTGAACCATGAGGTTCGCGTATGAGCTCGATCACCATTCATGACCTGGACGAGACTCTGGCCTCCCTGATCCGAGCAAGAGCTCGCTCGGAAGGCTTGAGCCTCAACCAGACGCTCAAGCGCCTTCTCGAGGAGGCCCTCGGCATGAAGCCACGTAGCCGCGCGAAGCACCGCAAGGACTTCGAGAGGTTCTGCGGCATCTGGTCGAAGGCGCAGGTCGCCCAGTTCGAGAAGTCCATCGCCTCGCCGCCCACGCCCTCGAATCGGGCGCAACGCTGGTGACCTACGACGCCCACTTCGCCCAGGTGAAGGGCCTGCGCCTCTGGCCGGGGCCTTGAGTGCCACCGAGTGAGCGAAGTGGAGAGTGCGAGCCTGGGGCAGCATTGAGTGCGGAGCAGCCCAAGCTGTGAGCGCCTGCTCAGCCTCCAAGCGCCGCCGGCCAGACGCCGCCCATCCAGGCCGCGCCGACCGCCGCGACCGTCCCGAGCCGGGCGACCTCCGCCGGCCAGGCCCATCGCCGCCCATCGAGCAGGCCTCCCAGGGAGAGCAGGCTGAAGAGCACGAGCCCAATCCCGGCCACGGTGGCCATCGGGTGGAGCGCAGACGAGCGGAGCATGAGCAGGAAGGTGGCGACGATCAGCGGGGCTAACTGCAGGAGCGCGTAGATCTCCCGCCCGCGCGGGACCTCACGCCCGTACCGGGCTCGCACGCTCGCGGCTTGTGCGGTGCCGGTCTCGGGAGGGCCCCAATCCGGAGGCATCGCCAGCACCCTGAGCCGATCGCTCCAGCGCGGCAGCGCTCGCGCCCGCTGCCACAGCTCCTGGAAATAGGCGACCTGCGCCCAGACCGGGTTGAAGGTCGCGAACGGCTTGGTGGTGCCGTAGACCGGCTGCTCCCGCTCCTCGGCGAAGGTCCCGAACAGCCGGTCCCAGACGATGAGGATGCCGCCGTAGTTCTTGTCGAGGTACTCCCTGTTCACTGCGTGGTGCACGCGGTGGTGCGAGGGCGTATTGAGCACCCTCTCCAGCGGCCCGAGCCTGCCGACGAGCTGGGTGTGGATCCAGAACTGATACAGCGTGTCGATCCCATTGGCCGCCAGGTACACCAGCGGCGGAACGCCCAGCAGCGCCAGCGGCAGGAAGAACGGCAGGGAGGTGAAGCCCGAGAGGATCGCCTGCCGCAGGGCAACCGCGAGGTTGTAGTCCTCGCTCTGGTGATGCACCACGTGCACCGCCCACATCAGGGTCATCCGATGCGAGGCGCGGTGCCACCAGTAGTAGAGGAAGTCCACGCCCAGCAACGCCACCGCCCACTGCAGCCAGGCGCTGGGCAGCTCGAGGAGCCGGTGGCGCTCGTAGATGCCCGCATAGACCGCCAGCAGCGCCCCGCCCGCGAGCACCAGCACCAGCTGCTGGCCGATGCCGCAACCCAGGTCCCCGACTGCGTCCGCAACCCGGTAGACCCGAAGGCCCTGGTGCCGCGCGAGCAGCACCTCGCCACCGATGAGGAGCAGAAACAGCGGAATGCTCAGAGCGATGAGGTCGGGCATGGGCAAGAGAGCGGCTCCCGGGCTGCTCCAGCGAGCACCGGGGACTCAAGAGGTGACGAACAATCGCCTCCCGTCGCCGGGCCCGCCGATCCGCTTCGCCGGGCGTCGTCGCAAGTCCTTGTCGCAACAGACAAGTGCGACGCGGCCTTGCTCCTCGCGCGGCTCGCGCCTCGGCTGTCCGGCTCGGTCCGGCGATTGATCGTCACCTCTTCACTCCCTTCAGCTCGGCGCCGGCTCCGGGGCCTGCGAGCGCAGCGTCTCGCTGACCTCGGCCTGCACCTTCTCGGGGCGGACGGTGAGGACCGGGCACGGGGCGTGGCGCACCACCTTCTCCGCCACCGAGCCGATGAGCACTCGCATCAGGGCGGTGCGCCCGTGGGTTCCCATGACGATCAGGTCGACCTCATGCCGCTCGGCGAAGCGCAGGATCTCAGCGAAGGGAACGCCCATCGCGGTGTGCGTCACCACGTTCAGGGCGCCCTTGCGCTCGGCCTCGACCTTCCACTCGCTCAGGCTCTTGACGACCATGTCCACCAGCTGCTGCAGCACGTCGTCGCCGGCGTAGATGGTCGCCTCGGGGAAGCTCACGCCGGGGGCCTGGTAGACGTGCAGCAGGTGGAGCTCGGCGCCATGCATCTGGGCCAGCTCGGCCGCCGCGTTCAGCGCGCGCCGCGAGGTCGACGAGAAGTCGACCGGACAGAGGATCTTCTGCCATTCGAGCATGACTTCCTCCCGGGAGCGCGCGCACGCGCACCGCTCGCTCGAATCTGGGCCACGCAGGGCGCCCGGCGACAGCGCTCGCTTCGGGTGGTGGCCGAAGCTGGCGAGCGCTCCAACCCTCTTTCGAGGGAGAGCCAGGCTGGTCGCCTGCCTGAATGCCATGCCGCCGACGGTGCGCGAGGTGTTCGTCGAGCGCGGGAGCCGGCTGCGCGGCTATCGGGCCATCGAGGGCCTGGAGGGCCCGGTCGCCACGCTGGCCGAGAAGGCGCGCGAGGTCTCCCACCTGCTCGGGTCGCGCCGGGTGTGGATGATCAACTCCACCCGCTCGGGCGGCGGGGTGGCGGAGATGCTTCCCCGGATGTGCGCTCTGATGAACGAGCTGGGCGTGGACACTCGCTGGCTGGTGCTCGAGCCCGACGACCCGGCCTTCTTCCGCGTGACCAAGGGCCTGCACAACCTGCTGCACGGCGAGCCAGGGCTGGACGACGTCGAGGAGGCCCGCAAGATCTTCGACCGGATCAGCCAGGCGGCCGCATGGCACCTGCGCGAGCACGTGGTGTCCGGCGACGTGCTGGCCGTGCATGACCCCCAGCCTGTGGGAGTCGCGGCCTGCCTCATGCCCGAGCACCGCCCGACCCTGCTGTGGCGCTGCCACATCGGGCTGCCCTACCACAACGAGAGCACCCGCCGGGGCTGGGACTTCCTGCGCCCCTATCTGGTGCCCTTCCGGCGGATGGTCTTCTCGGCCGAGAGCTACATCCCCGACGAGTACCTGCCGCGCCGCGCCGTGCTGCACCCTGGCATCGATCCCCTGAGCCACAAGAACCGCGAGCTGCGCCCCTACAAGCTGGTGGGCATCCTTCGCTCGGTGGGGCTCTTGGAGGGCCCTCCGGTCCCCGCGTGGGCAGAGTTCAAGGCCCGGGCGCAGCGCTGGGCAGCGGGCCGCTGGGAGGCCACGCCCATCCCCGGCCTGCTGCACCGGCCCGCGCTGGTGCAGGTCTCGCGCTTCGACCGCCTCAAGGGCTTCCAGTACCTCATCCCCGGGTTCGCGCAGATGGTGCGGGCCGGGCCCGAGCGTGCGCAGCACCTGCGGGTGGACACCTCCCGCGCGCGAAGCGAGCTCGCTCAGGTGCAGCTGGTGCTGGCCGGGCCCGACCCCTCGGGAGTCCTGGACGACCCCGAAGGAGCATCGGTGCTGGAGGAGCTGACCGGCCAGCAGTCCGCGCTGCCACCCGAGATCGGCGCTCGCGTCCACCTGGTGCGACTGCCGATGGAGGACCTGAAGCAGAACGCCCTGACGGTGAACGCGCTGCAGCGGGTGGCCGCAGCGGTGCTCCAGAACTCGATCAAGGAGGGCTTCGGGCTCACCGTCTCCGAGGCCCTGTGGAAGGGAACCCCCGTCGTGGCCGCCAACGTGGGCGGCATCAAGGTACAGGTCCGTCACCGCCGAGACGGGCTGCTGGTCGACGACCCGAGCGATCCCGCTGCGCTCGCCGAAGCGATGGTGCAGGTCCTCGCCTATCCCAAGGACGCCGAGCTGATGGCTTGCTGCGGTCGCGCCCGGGTGCGCGAGCACTTCCTGGTCATCGCCCAGCTCACCAAGTGGATGGACGAGCTGCGCTCGCTGCTGCAGGCGCCAGCGGAGCCACCCGCTCCCTCTGCCTCTGCGGAGGTGCCACCGGCCGCGTAGCCTCGCAGGCGCTCAGGTGATGCGAAGCATGGGGAGGGCATGAGCCCCGGCTCGAGCGCGGAGCTACTCCTTGGGCTGGCTGGCCAAGGCCTGGAAGAGAAAGTCGGCCTCCAGGGGCGAGAGGTCGAATCGCTTGGCGGCCTCGTCGATTGCCTTGGCCAGCTTGAGGCTCGGGTCGGCCTGCCGCTGCTCGCTGATCCAGCGAAGGGCTCGGCGGATGGATTCGCCTTCGGGCTCGAAATCGGACAAGCGGCCTCCTGATGGCATAGCCCTGGCGACCAGCTGAAGGTCGGGGCGCGACGGGAATGTCCCATGCCGCCGCCATCGGGTCTATAAAGGCCCGCACACGCAGGTACTCACAAGCGAGGATCCGAATGCGCATCGCCACCGCAGCTGCAGTGTTCGTCATGCTCGGAGCGCCCCAGGTCGCCCAGACCCAGGAGCTCAAGACCGACCAGGACAAGACCCTCTATGCCATCGGCCTCGTCGAGGCCCAGCGCCTGAGCGTCTTCGCGCTGTCCAAGGCGGAGCTGGAGATCGTCAAGAAGGGCATCACCGACGGCGTCACGGGCGGCAAGCCCGCGGTGGACCTGAGCGTCTACGGCCCCAAGATCAACGACCTGGTGCAGGCCCGCGCCGGCGCCAAGGCAGAGGCGGATAAGGGCAAGGCCGAGGGCGACAAGAAGAAGGGCGCCGAGTTCGCCGAGAAGGCGGCCAAGGAGCCGGGCGCGCAGAAGCTGCCCTCGGGGCTCGTCTACAAGGAGCTCAAGGCCGGCACCGGGGCGTCTCCGGCGGCGACCGACACGGTCAAGGTCCACTACCGCGGCACCCTGATCGACGGCACGGAGTTCGACAGCTCCCACAAGCGCAACCAGCCCGCCGAGTTCCCGCTCAACGGCGTCATCCCCTGCTGGACCGAGGGCGTGCAGAAGATGAAGGTCGGCGGCAAGGCCAAGCTGGTCTGCCCCTCGGCGATCGCCTACGGCGACTCCGGCCACCCGCCCACCATCCCCGGCGGCGCCACCCTGGTCTTCGAGGTCGAACTCCTGGAGATCAAGGGCAAGTAGCCAAGGTCCCCGAGGCCGTCGCGCCTCACGCCTTCCCGAGCAGTGCTGGAGCCGGCCCTCGGGCCGGCTCTTCTCGTTCATTCCCCGAGTGCGCCCGCCCGCTCCTGGTCTATAAAGGGGCCGCCCAAAGCGTCAACCAAGAGAGGAAGGACCCAATGAGAATCACTCCGTTCGCCGCCGTTCTCAGCGCCGGCCTGCTGTCCGTCGCCTGCTCGCCGCAGAAGAGCGCTCCCCCGGAGCCCAAGACCGAGGACGAGAAGACCCTCTACGCCATCGGCCTGATGGAGGCGCAGAAGCTGGGCGTCTTCGTGCTCAGCCCCACCGAGGTGGGGTTCGTCGAGCGCGGCTTGCATGACGGCGTCACCGGCGCCAAGCCACTGGTCGACCTCACCGCTTACCGGCCCAAGATCAACGAGCTCGTGAAGGCCCGCGCCAGCGTCCGCGCCGAGGCCGAGAAGGCCAAGGCCGAGGTGGAGAAGACGAAGGGCAAGGAGTTCGCCGAGAAGGCCGCCAAGGACGGCGCCCAGGCGCTTCCCTCGGGGCTGGTCTACAAGGATACCGAGGTGGGCACCGGCGCCTCGCCCGCAGCCAGCGACACCGTCAAGGTCCATTACCGCGGCACGCTGATCGATGGCACCGAGTTCGACAGCTCGCACAAGCGCAACCAGCCCGCCGAGTTCCGCCTCGACGGCGTCATCAAGTGCTGGACCGAGGGCGTGCAGAAGATGAAGGTCGGCGGCAAGGCGCGCCTGGTCTGCCCCTCCGCCATCGCCTACGGCGACAACGGCCGCCCACCCACGATCCCCGGCGGAGCCACGCTGGTCTTCGACATCGACCTGTTGGAGATCAAGGCGCCGCCCGCGCCCCCTCCCTCCGCCCCCGCCCTGCCGACGCCGCCTCCCACCCCGCCTCCGACCGCGGCGCCCAAGAAATAGCGAGCGCCGGATTCTGTCGGAAGACCTGACACCCGTGTCGGAGACTCCGTCACCAGAGTCTCCGCACGGGGGCCAAGTCCCCGCAAACACAAGAGATGACCTTGGCACGAGTGGTGAATTCTGGCCGCTCGCTGCGATGTCGCGTGACCGGTAGCCAATCGCTGAATCGTCTGGGTGTTCAGCAGAGGCAATGCAGCGGGAACCGGCGCGTATCTTGGCTTGACTTGGAAAGAGGTTGTGCTAGCAAGCACTCACTTGCTTGCAGCATCGAGGAACTGCCGACGATGTTGGCCTCGTGTCGTTCCTCTTTGATCGCTTCGCAGAGGTACGTAAACCAACGGCGAGGACCTGGGAGTCTCGCTGTCCTCAGCTGGCAAGGCCGCATGGCGGGTTAGCCACCTGGCGTGCGGAGACGAATCAGGCGCGGATGGGACGGGGCCATTTCGGCTCCCTCCGGGGGCGCTGGCCGCAAAGGCTTGCGCCTTCACGTTTTTTCGGAGGCCGTACATGCAGACCAAGAAGAAGCCAGAGGGTCGGTTGGCGATTCTGACGCCCGGTCTCGGGGCGGTGTCGACGACGTTCATGGCGGGCGTGGAGATGATCCGCCAGGGAAAGTCGAAGCCCATCGGCTCAGTGACGCAGATGGGGACCGCGCGCATCGGCCGGCGCGACGAGCCCAACCGCTACGTGAAGATCAACGAGCTGGTGCCGCTGGCGGACATCAAGGACATCGCCTTCGGAGCCTGGGACATCGTCTCGGAGCCCGGCGACGTGGTGGCAGAGCGGTCGAAGGTCCTGACCCGCGAGCACCTCAACGAGATCAAGCCCTACCTCAAGACCATCGTGCCCAAGAAGGGCGTGCACGACCCGGAGCTGGTGCGGCGCCTCGAGGCCGACCACGTCAAGAGCGAGAAGACGGCCCGCGAGAAGATCGAGGCGCTGCGCCAGGACATCCGCGACTTCAAGCGCGACCTGAATGCCAAGCGCGCGGTGACGGTGTTCTGCGCCTCCACCGAGGTCTACCGCTCGGCGGCCCTGAACCTGCCCCCGGCCCTCAAGGACTTCGACAAGCTCATCGACGCCAATGACCCGGCGATCACCCCCACGATGATGTACGCCTACGCGTCGATCTGCGAGGGCGTCCCCTTCATCAACGGCACCCCCAACTACTCGGTCGACCTGCCGGCGATCCAGGAGCTGGCGCGCGACAAGTGCGTGCCCATCGCGGGCAAGGACTTCAAGAGCGGCCAGACGATGATGAAGACGGTGCTGGCCCCGGCGCTCAAGGCCCGCATGATCGGCCTGAACGGCTGGTACTCCACCAACATCCTGGGCAACCGGGACGGCGAGGTGCTCGACGACCCCGCGGCCTTCAAGTCCAAGGAAGTGACCAAGTCGAGCGTGCTCTCGACGATCCTGGAGAAGGACCTCTACCCGGACCTCTACAGCAAGTACGCGCACAAGGTATCGATCCACTACTACCCGCCCCGCGGCGACGACAAGGAGGGCTGGGACAACATCGATATCTTCGGGTGGATGGGCTACCCGATGCAGATCAAGATCAACTTCCTGTGCAAGGACTCGATCCTCGCCGCCCCGCTGGCGCTCGACCTGGCGCTCTTCGGCGACCTGGCGAGCCGGCTGGAGTGGAAGGGCATCCAGGAGTGGCTGTCGTTCTACTTCAAGAGCCCGATGACCAAGCCCGGCCTGGAGGTCGAGAACGACCTCTTCATCCAGCAGACCAAGCTCAAGAACACGCTGCGCGCCATCGCCGGCGAGGAGCCGATCACCCACCTCGGGCTCGACTACTACGGCGAGGACCTGCCGCTGCCCACCGCCAAGAAGTAGCTCGTCTCTCAAGGGGGTGGCCCGGCGCTCGGGCCGCCCCCGCTTCGCACGGTCGAGGCTTTGAATCATCCTCCCCTGCGTAGCGTCGGCTTCCCGGACTCGTCGAGAAGCCAAATCCCGGGAGATCTCCAGATGATGCGCCATTGCCCCGCCGCCGCCATCGCTGCGGCTTTCACTATCAGCCTGCTCCTTCCTTCCCTCGGATTCGCCGCGAGCACCTCGCCCGGCAGGGAGCGGGCAGAGACGCTCGTCGCCACCTTCAAGAAGGTCAAGAAGGACGACGGCAAGCTCACCGAGGCCGACAAGGCGGCCAACGCCAAGGTCTTCGCCGAGCTCGACACCTTCCTCGACTTCGAGACCCTTGTCTCCAAGCCCATCGCGCCGCGCGCCGACAAGCTCAAGCCGGAGGAGCTGGCGGGCTTCAAGGCCAAGTTCAGGGAGCTCATCCGGCTGGTCGCCTATCCGAACTCGGGCGCCTTCTTCCGGGAAGCGACCTTGTCGTTCCAGCCGGAGCAGGCCCGCGGCGAGCTGCTGGCGGTGGCGATGAAGGTGCGGCTGCCCGCGGAGGACCTGGACACCGTGGTGGAGTTCCTGTTCGCCAAGGTGGGAGGGGCCCTCAAGGTGCAGGACGTGCTCTTCGAGGGCGACTCGCTGGTGAAGGACTACCAGAACCAGATCACCAAGGTCATCGACAAGTCGGGCATCGCGGGTCTGATGAAGATCCTCGACGACCGGCTCGCCGACCTGAGCAAGGCCAAGAAGTGAGCTTCGCGCTGCTCCGCAGATCCGCCGCAGCCGCCACCATGGCGCTCGCGGTCGGGGCCCTCCCCCCGGCCGCTGCCCGTGCCGAATCGCCCCGGCGCTCGCTCGCCGACTGCGTGCGGGTGGCAGTGCAGGGCAGCGGGCAGCTGGCCGAGGCCGAGGGCAAGGTCGCCGAATGGCGAGGACGGCTGGCCGAGGTGCAATCGGTCTTCTACCCGAAGATCTCCGCCTTCGCCTTCGCTGCGCCCATCTTCGGGGTCAAGGGTCTGGCCAACCAGCCCGACGTCGAGCGCCAATGGGGGGTCTGGGGGCCCTACCTGCGCTTCGAGGGCATGGTGATGCAGCCGCTGTACACCTTCGGCCAGGCCTCGGCGGGCGAGAAGGCAGCGACGGAGCGCCTGGCGGTCGAGGAGGCGCGGCGGGACCAGACCCGCGACGCCGTCGCGCTGGAGGTCGCGCGCTACTACTACCTGCACCTCTACGTCTCCTCGATGAAGCCCAGCCTGGACTCAGCCCGCAAGCTCCTCGACGAGGCGCTCAGGTCGGCCCAGGCCATGTTCGACGAGGGCTCGGGCAAGGTCACCCAGACCGATCTGCAGAAGCTCAAGTACGCCTCCGCCGAGCTGGAGAAGTACCGGGTGCAGGCGGAGTTCGGCCACGCGCTCTCGCTGGCGGCGCTCAAGCACACCATGGGGCGCCCGGAGAACGAGTCGCTGGAGCTGGCCGAGACGAGCTTGCCTCCGGCCCCCGCGGCCGAGCCTCCGCCACTGGCCGAGCTGATCCGCCAAGCCTGGGAGCGGCGCTCCGAGGCGCGCCAGCTCAAGCATGGCCGCGAGGCGGCGCTCTCGCTGGAGGAGGCCGAGCGGCTGGCCAACTACCCCACCCTCGCGCTCGTCGGCCAGCTGGTCGCCAGCTGGTCGCCGGTGCGCCAAGACCAGCACAACACCTTCGCCTACGACCCCTACAACGACCTGAGCGGCGGCCTCGCCCTGGCGGTCAAGTTCGACCTCGACCCCGCCAGGGCCAACGCGCGCGGCGACACGGCCAGGGCCATGGTGGACCAGGTGGACGGGCTGGCCCGCTTCGCCCAGACCGGCATCCCGCTCGACGTGCGCCGCTGCCGCGACGAGGTGGACCAGGCACGCCGCCTGCTGAGCGTCAGCGAGCAGGGGGCGACCGCGGCGCGCAAGTGGATGCTGTTCGCCTCCGCCGGCTACGCCGCGGGCACGGGCGAGACCAAGGACGTGCTGGAGGGGCTGGCCGCGTTCGTCCAGGCCAAGAAGGGCTTCAACGATCAGCTCCTGGCGCTGCACATGGCCAACGCGCAGCTGGCCCTGTCCGTGGGGAGCATCGTCGATGCCCTGGCCGGCACGGCGGGGAGCCCCTGATATGGCGGCGGCCTCCCCCACCACGGCGCGCAAGCGCCAATGCGGCCTGGTACGGCGGCAGCAGATTGCCGAGGCGGCGCTGCGCATCATCGCCGCGCGCGGGCTGGACCGGCTGACCGCCGCCGAGCTCGCTCGCGAGGTGGGCATCGCCGACGGGACCATCTTCCGCCACTTCCGCGACAAGGCGGAGATCGTGACCATGGCCGTGGAGTTCCTGCAGCAGCTGCTGCTGCAGGACTTCCCGCCACCCCTGGGCCTGCCGCCGCTCGACCGGCTCGAGGACTTCGTGCTCAGCCGGCTGCGCATGGTCGAGGCGCGTCCGGGCATCTACGCGCTGGCCTTCAGCGACCGGCTGGCCGAGGCAGCCGGTGAGCGCGGGCTGGCGGGCTTCGCCGAGACGATGTCGCGCACCCGGGGCTTCGTCGAAGACTGCCTGCGCACCGCCCAGGACGAGGACACCATCGATCCTCAGCTGCAGGTCCGCCCGCTGGCGCTGATGGTGATTGGCGCGCTGCACGCCGCCGCCGCGGTGCGGATGCTCAAGCCCTGGCGACAGGAAGACCCACCCGAAGCGGTGTGGCAGACCATCAAGCTGCTCCTGCTGCGGTCCGGACGGGGAGCAGGCAGTTCGACCCCGACCACCCCGGGGGCAGAGGAACAAAGGAGCACGGAATGAATCCCGCAACTGGAAGCCTCGCCTATTCCCACTGGGCGACAGGGCTGGTCCTCGCCTTCGCTTGCAGCGTCATCTTCGCCTACAGCCTGCGCACGGTGTTCATCGGGCGCGCGGCGGACCCGCGGCTCGCCAAGGAAGGGGGCACCGCGTTCCTGGGGCGATGGCTCATCGAGGCCTTCTACTGGAGCTTCCGCTCCTTCGGACGGGTCCTGCTCAAGGCCGGCTTCACCCCCGACGCGTTGACGTGGATCTCCTTCGCCATGACCATGGCCTGCCTGCCCGCGGCGGCGCTGGGCCACTTCTCAACTGCCGGGCTCTTCTTCGGGCTGGGCGCGGCCTTCGACGCCTTCGACGGGATGGTGGCCCGCGAGCGGGGCCTGGCCTCCGACTCGGGTGAGATGCTCGACGCCATCATCGACCGCTATGCCGACATGGCGCCCCTGCTGGGCCTGGCCGTCTTCTATCGCTTCTCGGCCTGGCAGATGGCCATCCCGCTCACCGCGCTGGTGGGCTCGGTGATGGTCAGCTACGTGCGGGCGAAGACCGAGGCGCTGGACCTGAGCCTGCCCTCGGGGCTGATGCGTCGCCACGAGCGCATCACCTACTTCGTCATCGCGCTGGTGGGCGGTCCGGAGCTCAGCCCCTGGCTGCCCAGCCCCTTCGGCGCAGTGCACCCGGCAACCCTGGCAACCATCGCCCTGGTGGCCGTCATCTCCAACTTCGCGGCCGTGCGCCTGGCCGCTCAAGGCCGCGCCGAGTTGGTACGCCTCGGCCGCGGGCCGGGAGGCAAGAAGCCGTGACCGCCCACTCCCCTCGCATCCAGACCTCGCTCCCCGGCCCCAAGTGCAAGGCGATGCGCGAGCGCGAGACGCCGCACCTCGCCCCCGGCTTCCAGGCCATCGCCGCCCACTCGGGCATCGTGGTCGACCACGGCGAAGGCTGTGAGATCGTCGATCTCGACGGCAACCGCTTCCTCGACCTGGTGGCGGGAATCTGCGTCGCGGCGCTGGGCTACGGGCACAAGAGGTACGTGGCGGCCCTGAGCGACCAGATGGCGCGCACCCACTGCGGCTCGTTCACGACCGAGGCGCGGGTGAAGGCCCTGGAGCAGGTGCACGAGGTCGCCCCCCGCCATCTGACGCGGCTGCAGCTCTACTCGGGAGGCTCCGAGGCGGTGGAGAGCGCCATCCGCCTGGCACGCTGCCACACGGGAAAGACCGAGGTGCTCTCGTTCTGGGGCGGCTTCCACGGCAAGACCTCGGGGACGCTGGCCCAGATGGGCTCGGACTTCAAGCACGGGCTGGGGCCCCTCGCCCCGGGCAGCTACCTCACCCCTTACGCCGACTGCGACTTCTGCCCCTTCCGGACGACCTACCCGGCCTGCGGGCTGCTGTGCGTGGACTTCGCCCGCGAGAAGATCAAGCGCGAGACCACCCACCGCGTCGCCGCCATCCTCATCGAGCCGATGCAGGGCACCGCGGGCAACGTGATCCCGCCCAGGGAGTTCTTGCAGGCAGTGGCCGCGCTGGCCAAGGAGCTGGGGGCCCTGCTCATCTGCGACGAGATGATCTGCGGCTTCGGGCGCACCGGGAAGATGTTTGGCCACCTGCACGCCGGGGTGGAGCCGGACATGCTCACCCTGGGCAAGGCGTTGGGCGGGGGGTTCCCGGTCAGCGGCCTCTTGGTCCGCGAAGACGTCGCCAAGGCCGAGCCCTGGAGCAAGCCCTCCTTCTCCAGCTCGTCCTACGGGGGCAATCCCTTGGCGGGCGCGGCCATCGGCGCCTCGCTGTCCATCATCCGGGACGAGCGGCTGGTGGAGAACGCGGCTGCGACCGGCGAGCACCTCAAGCTCGGGCTGGCCCGGCTTGCCGAGCATCACCCTGCCCTGGCCCACGTGCGCGGCGAGGGCCTCTTCATCGGCTTCGATCTGCTCGACGAGAGAGGCGCCCTGTGGAGCCACGCGCGCTGCCGCGAGCTCTTCACCGCCTGCCTGAAGCGCGGGTTGCTGACCATGGCCTACGCCCCCCGGGTGCGGGTGAACCCGCCGCTTCTGTTCAATGTCGCCCAGGCGGACGAGGCGCTGAACATCCTCGACGCAGCCCTCACAGACGTGCGAGCCTAGGCCCTCGTTTTCGGCGACGGGCAGGTCCGCCACGCGCGATGCGCGCCTCGCGGAAGGGGACGCGCGCGTACGAGCGGTCCTACGGCGCCAAGCCTGGGGCTTCCGGATGGGCAGCACGCAGGCAGAGATGCGGCTCTTCGCACGGGCGTCCTTCTGCGGGTTCATCGGGACGTTCGCGGAGGCGTGCACCTATTACGTGGTGCTCTGGGTGGGCAGCAACTCCGAGGGTCTGTACGGGTTCGCCTCGCTGCTCGGCGCGCTGGGCGGCGCCATCACCAACTTCCTGCTCAACCGCTACTGGGCCTTCCGCCGCACCGAGAGACCCATTGCCACCCAGGCGATGCTCTACGCCGGGGCCTCGGCGGCGACGTACCTGGCGGTGCTGGGAGGCCTGGCGCTGCTGGTGGAGATCTTCCGCGTCCCCCAGGGCTGGGCCTACCCGCCGGCCAAGATGATCGCCTGGCTCGGGGTGAGCTATCCCCTGGCGCGGTTCATCGTCTTCGGCGGCGGAGGTCAGCCTGAATGAATCGGATCTGGGCTCACCTGAGGAGCCTCTGGCCCCGCTATCCGCTGCTCCCCTCGCTCCCCCTGCCGGCCTACTGCCTCCTCATGGCGGCGATGGGGATGCTGCGCTGGGACCACCTGGTGTTGGCAGGCATCTTCCTGGTGCTGGCGTATGCCCACCGGCGGACTCAGCAGTTCCTGGTGGCGTTCATGGGCTTCTTCGCCATCGCCCTGCTGTACGATTCAGGCCGCTTCATCCGCAACCTGGGAGTCAGCGAAGACCGGGTGTTCAACTGCGGGATGCACGAGCTCGAGCTCGCCTGGTTCGGGCTGACCGACGGCCACGCACGCGTCACCCTGCAGGACTACTTCCAGGTCCACCACCACCCGGCGTTGGACCTGTTCTTCGCCGTCCCCTACGGCGTCTTCATCGCCGTCTCGGTCCTTTACTCGGCCTACCTCTTCTTCATCGACAAGCGCGCCTGCCAGCGCTTCGGTTGGGCGTTCTTCGTCCTCAACGTCTTCGGCATCGTCACCTACCACCTGATGCCCGCTGCGCCGCCCTGGTACTTCCACAAGTTCGGCTGCGCCATTCAACTCGACGTCTCCGCCTACGAGGGCAACGCCCTGGCGCGGGTGGACGCGATGACCGGGCTGTACTACTTCCGTGGCTTCTACGGACGGGCGGCGGAGGTCTTCGGTGCGCTGCCCTCGCTGCATGTCGCCTATCCGCTGCTGATGGTCTTCGACGGCTGGCGGCGCAACGGCCGAGTGTCGCGCGGCCTCTCGCTGTTCTACTTCGTGTGGATGTGCTGCGCGGCGGTCTATCTGGACCACCATTGGATCCCCGACCTGCTCCTGGGCTGGGCCTACACCGGCGTGGTCTTCGTGGCCCTGCGCAAGCTGATGCCCGATGCGGCTGCCGAGCCGCAGCTCGGTCCCGCGCCGTCGCTGGCGCTCCGACCTTAGTCCCTTCGTCGGGACTGGGGTCTGAAGCCTGGAGCCAAGGCAGGGTGGATCGGTCGCTGACGCTCCCGGCTCTGACACCGGTCGCCGGTCCCCGGACCCAGCCAGGGCCTCCGGCCTACTCGGCGTTCCAGTCGCTGGCAGGGAGGATCTTGAGGCCGGTGTCCTTGCCGTTGGCAGCGAAGCGGACGACTCGCAACGGCCACCTGCGGGCCGCCGCGCCGCTCTCGCGGCTGGTCTGAACCCAGAAGAGATCGACGTCCGCCTGGTACTCGCCCTTCTCGCCGGCGTCGGTGAGGAGCTTGCGGAAGGGGTTGGCGGGGTGCCAGTAGACCGGCTTGTCCACCCGGGCCAGGAAGGCGAACACCGGGTGGCTGGTCAGAAAGATCTTCGCCTTGCGACGGGTCGGCTCGAGGATGCGCGTCGCCTCCTCGGCGGTGATCTCCTGCAGATCGCCGGTGGGACCACCGCTGCCGCCCGACAGCTTGGCCAGGGCGAGTCGACCCGCGGCGTCCACGGCGGTCACGAAGGCGTGCAGGTTCTCGAGCTGGCCCGCCTCGTGACGGTGCTTCTCGCGGCCGACGATCTTCCAGTCGGGGATGGTGGCTGCGCGAGCGCGGAGCGTCGCGCCCCCGAGCAGCGACTCGAGCGCTTGGTCCCCGCCCTGCCGAGCCAAGGCCTTGAGGTACGCCTCAGCGGCCTTGCGCGCCTCGTCCTGGGTCTCGGCCTCGACCGCGGTCTCGACGACCGCGGCCTTGGCGGCTGGAAGGAGTGGCTGCTCGGCCTTCTTGGCCGGCGCTGCAGACCAAGCGGAGGCCGCGGCGAGGACGACGGCGGCAAGCAGGAGCATCTTCACGAGCTTCATCGGGCACCTCGAATGGATCCAGACGAGAAGGGCCGAATGCTAGCCCAGGCCCCGCTGCGACCGCGACCGTGCTGAAGCCAGGGGGTGCCTCGATCGATCGTCCGACCGGACGAAGGCCCTTGGG
>JACRCT010000104.1 GCA_016218885.1 Deltaproteobacteria bacterium
GTTCGATCCCGCAGCCCCTGCGACCTGGAAGCTGCAGGCCAAGCTGCCCAAGGGCAGCCCGGAGCGCGCCGAGCTCATCAAGGCCCTGGGCGCTCCGGTCGTCCATCCCGGCGAGACACCGCTCTCCGAATCCGAAGCGGAGGCGCTGCTCGACGACCCGCGGGCCGAGCTCGTCTACGGCGACAGGACCATCTCCATCGTCGCCCCATCGATGATCCAGCGGCAGCGCAAGGACCATCAGGACCTGCTTGCCATCTTCCTCAAGCCAGAGCGCGTCCAGGCCGGCGCGAAGTTCGCGCGCGAGCGCGAGCCCTCGCTGGCCAAGGCCGAGAAGGCGCACGGCGTCGACCGCCATGTGGTGATCAGCATCCTGATGTGGGAGTCGCGGCTGGGGACCATCACCGGCGACTACGTGGCCTTCAACGCCTTCACCTCCCAGCTCTACTTCATCGAGGAGGCGAATACGCTGGCCCTCGCCCAGAAAGCCGAGAAGGCGCTGGTCGACGAGGCCCGCCAGGCCGAGCGCGTCCGCACCATCCGCGATCGGGCGCGCAAGAACCTCCTCGCCCTGGTCCGGCAATGCAAGTCCCGCGGGATCGACCCGCTCGCCGTCAAGGGCAGCTGGGCCGGGGCGCTCGGCTTCCCGCAGTTCATGCCCTTCAGCCTGCGCTGGGCCGAGGACGGCGACGGCGACGGGAAGATCGATCTCTTCACCTTCGACGACTCCATCGCCTCCATCGCCAACTACCTGGAGCAGCACGGATTCGCCAAGAGCCCCGAGAAGGCGGTCTGGGCCTACAACCACGAGGACGCGTACGTGAAGGGGGTCTTGGCCTTCGCCAAGTCTCTCGGGGAGGAGCTTGCCAAGGCCTCGCCGGACGCAGGCTCCCCGCTGGAGGCTGGTGAGGCTCCTTCTCGCGCTCCGATGGCGCTCGATGCCGGCGCGCCGGTCCCCGACCCTGCCGGGGCTGCGAAGTAGCGCATGGCGACCTGGCGCGCCCTCCTGCCGCTGCTCGCGACCGCAGCTCTCGGAGCCCTGGCCACCGGCTGCAGCCATGCGCGACCCTCCTCCTCCCCCGGATCGGAGGAGGAAGGCGAGGCGAGCTTCTACTCCCGCTCAGTGGAGGGGCGCCCCACCGCCAGCGGCACGATCTACCAGGCCGAGCGCATGACCTGCGCGCATCGCACCCATCCCTTCGGGACGTGGTTGCGCGTCACGCGCCTGGATGACGAACGCCGAAGCGTGGAGGTCGTGGTCGAGGACCGCGGGCCCTTCGTGAGCGGGCGGATCGTCGATCTCTCCTGGGCCGCGGCCCGAAAGCTCGGGATGCTGGGGGACGGCGTGATCCCGGTGCGGGTCCGGGTGCGGGGCCGTTCGGCGACCGGCGCTCGGTAGGGCCATCTTCGGCCGCTCGGCTGGCCGAGGGCAGGCAACCCCATCAGGCGCAAAACGGGCACCCTCGCGCGGGCCCCTTGAGCACCGCGGCCACGGCGTCAAAGCTAGTCTTGGGCGACGTGCGCGCCCCCGCGCGTTCGGTCGCTCGGGGGGTGCGCCATGAGAGTGAGAGACATCCTTGAGGAGAAGGGGAGCAAGGTCTTGACCGCTCGTGTCGAGGACACGCTCCTCCAGGCCGCCCGGCACCTGGTAGACGAGGGCGTGGGCGTGCTGGTGGTCGTGGACGAACGGGGACGACCGGTAGGGATGCTCTCCGAGCGGGACATCATCCGAGCGTTCACCCTCCAGCCCAACGAGATCGTTCGCATCCAGGTCGGCGAGGTCATGACCCGCGAGGTGGTCTTCACCAGCCCTGCGGAAGGGCTGAAGGCCGTCCAGGAGACCATGACCGAGCGGCGAGTGCGTCACCTGCCGGTCGCGGAGGACGGAAGGCTCCTGGGGTTGGTCTCGATTGGCGACGTCCTGAGGGCGCTGCACCGCGAGGGCGAGATCGAGAACCACGACCTCAAGAACTACATCTCGGGCAAGTACCTCGAATAGCGCTCGCCGCGGGCATGGCGCGCCCCGGGGCTCCGGCTTGGCAATCCGGTCGCTGACGCTCGCGGCCCGGACCCCGACCCGTTGCCAGGCTCCCCGCATTCCGGGTACATCCCTCGAACCATGGGGTCCTTCCTCAAGTTCTCGCTGCTCTGGTTCATCACCGGGAGCCCTGTCGCGGCCCTGGTCATCCTCCTGCTCCTCTGGGCCGTCGCCGACTGGTACAGCATCGGGTTCCTGCGCCGCGGCTACCGAGCGCTCCAGAACCTCCGGCTCGGCTCGCGCCTGGCCACCGAGATCACGGTGAACCCCGCCAACCGCAAGGCTCGGGCGGATCTCGGCGACATCCTGATCAGCCAGCGCCGCTTCGACCGCGCCATCGAGGTGCTCAAGCCGGTCCTCGCCGAGGAGCCGGGCGACCTCCCCACCCTCTTCCTCATGGGCGTGGCATGTCTTGGAGCAGGACATCCCGAACAAGGTGAGCTCTTCCTGGGGATGGTCGAGCAGGCCGATCCCGGCTTTCGTCACGGCGCCGCGACGCTCGAGCTGGGCCGCTACCGGCTGGCCCGGGGCGACGCCAAGGGAGCCGTCGACGCCCTGCGCCGCTATTCCGAAGCCCACTGCTCGAGCGTCGAGGGGCACTGCCTTCTCGCCCGTGCCCTGGAGGCGAGTGGCGACCATCCCGGGGCTCGTGCGGAGCGGGAACGGGCGTGGCATGAGCACGTGACCGCGCTTCCCTACCAGCGAAGGATGAACCGCCTTTGGGCCTGGCGGGCCCGACCCAGCCGTCCGGCTGCGTATGCCGCCATCGGGCTGGCGGGGCTGCTCCTCACGAGCTACCTCGTCCATCACTCCGATCTCTCGAGCGCCCGAACCGCTCTCGAGAGCGAGCAGGTGCCCGAAGACGAGCCCTGAGCCGAGCCACGGCGAGCGACCGGGCGCATTGGCCCACCCCGTCGGCGATCAGAGGCTGATGGGCTCTGGCAGCGGCACGACGCCAGTCCCCAGCCGCTGGGAATTGTCCAGGAAGACCGTGTCCGCCGAGACGTCCACCTCGGAGGCCCCCGGCGAGGTGGGGAGCGTGTCGACTTCCTGGAGCTTCGCCTCGTCGCCCTGGACGTGCAGGCCCACGGTGTTGGAGAGGATCGCGGTGGCCCCGATGAGGCCCTGGGAGTCGGCGTAGGCGACGCCGATGCCGGCGTTCGAGGCCACGGTGCACCGCAAGAGATCCACCCGCGCCTCGAGCGACTCGACTCCGTGCCCGAAGTTGCCCTCCGCGTCGGGGAGAGTGCCCGTGAGCAGCGAGCCGGTGGCCGTCACTGTGGAGTCGAACGCGAAGAGGCCGACTTGGCGGCTGTCCACCACCGCGACGCCCTGGAGGACGGCCGAGGCGCCGAACTGAACGTTGATGCCACGACCACGCTTTCCACCTGGGTCGAGCTGCGTGTCGCGCACGGTCACGTCGATGGCAGAGAGAACTGAGCCCTCGTCCGCCACGTAGACGCCCACGCGGACCGCCTGCGCGACGCCCGTATTCCGAATCGTGGCGGAGGCGCCGTTCTGCACCGCGAGGCCGTAGCCGTAATCCCCGGCGGGGTCGGCCTCGACGTCGCGAATGAGCGAGCCTTCAACCTCGAGGCTCGAACCCGGACCATCGACCCAGAGACCCACCCCTACCAGGGTGCGCAGCAAGCTCCCTCGCAGCACCAGTTGGCCGTCCTCGACCTCGATGCCGCTGCCTCGCCAATCGGTTTCGTTCACCTGCACCACCGCGGTGTCGGAGACGATCGATTGCTCGAGAGTTGCCCGAGAGCGGCTGAACAGCGCGATCCCCCCTCCGGAGTTGCGCAGCACCGCCAAGCGGGTCGCGCTGAGCTGGGCGCCTTCGGAGAGCTGGACGCCATAGCCATCGCCGATGACCGAAGACTGTGTGCCCTGAACCAAGGAGTCCGTCGCGGTGACGGTCACGCCGCTCGAGATCGCATAGAGCCCGTAGGCCCGGTTCTCGACGAGCGCCGTACCCTCGAGGCTCGCCGTCGCTTGGTCATCGAGGTCTAGGCCTCCGATCGCATTTCCGGTCGAAGCGGAGGCACGCACGAGGCTCTCGCGCACTGTGGCCTTGGAGGTCCCGTCGACGAAGATGCCCGCACCCTCGCTCGCCGCAATCGTGGTGTTCTCCACGAGCAGCTCGCCCCCCTTGCCACCCGAGGCCCCCGCGGCAGACTCCTCTCCCAAGCCGTCCACGCCAAGAGCCACCCCGTGGATCGCGCAGTCCTTCAACGACAGCTGGGTGCCGACATCGCCCACCGCCACCCCTACACTGTGCGAGTCGAGGACCGCCGTGGCCTCGAGCTTCACGGAGGCCTGCTTCTGCGCCCCTGCTCCCCATCCATAGACCCCAGTCGAGCGCGGCTGAGTCCCCTTGATGACCGACTGGACGACGCTCACCTGCGTCCCGGCGCTCTGGGCGAAGACCGCCATCTCGCGGTTGTTGACGAGCGCGGAGTCCTCCACGGTGAGCGCCGCCCCGTAAGCCGCTGCCGCGCCCTGCCCGAACTTCCCATCGGCATCCGGCAAACCATCGCGACTCGCGGAGCCCATAATCTTCAGCGTGGTGCCTGCCTCGGCCGCCATCACCCCCAGCCTGCGATTGGACACGACGATGCTCGAGCGCAGGGTGAGGCTTCCTCCGTGGCCGGCGATGACGCCGACTTCGAATCCGGTGATGGTGAGGCCGGAGATCTCGACGTCTTGGGTCACCTCGACGTCCACGCCCGGGATCGCGGCGGCGCTGCCGATGAGGCGCACCTTCTCGGCGCAGCGGCCGACGATCTTCACCGCGCGCTTCGGGAGGAGCGCCTCCGAGTACTCGCCCTCTTCGACGGCGACGACCGCACCCGCCGGAGCGGCGGCGAGCGCCGCCCGGATACTCTTGAAGTGGGTGGCGTCGGTCTGCGTGGCGTTGGCGTCCACGAAGTAGGTCGCCTCGGCTGGCGGGAAGGGGGCACCACAGTCCCCAACGGGCACGCATTCGGCGCTGCCTAGCTTCTCGCGCGTCGCCCCGGGGCAGTCGACTGCCGGGAGGATGGGCTGGCATCCCCACCCTGAAGGATCGGGGGCAAAGCCTGCCACGCAAGAGCGCGTCCCCACCGGCTGGCATGACGTCTTGCCGAGCACGGGGAAGGTGCCGGGGCCGCACGGCGCGGGCGGGAGCACCTCGGTGCATCCCCAGCCAGACGGGTCGGCTACGAAACCCTCGGAGCACTTCGTCCAGCCCACCTCGACGCACGTCCCCTGTGGCTGGGAAAAACGAGTTCCCGCCGGGCAGGGTGCCAGCCCTGAATCCGCGACGTCCGTCTCTGCGTCCGGTCCCGAACCGGCATCGGCGCTAGTGGGCGCTGGGCCGGGACAGGCCGTCAGGCAGGCCAGGCAGAGCGAGAGGACCGTCGGCCTGAGAAGAAGCATGGGGCGCTCCTGGTGACCGCTTGCTTGCCCGTGGAGACTACACCCGCGCTCCCCGGCCACCGAAACCGAGGTCTCACCGGTGAGACCGGGACGACCAGTCGTTGCGACTGGTCGGCACGCCCCGTCCGGCAACGTTGGCCGACGCTCGGCCCAACAGACAGCGCCCGCTCACTTGAGGCGTCCCTTGGCGCTGTGTACGCTCCGCCCCATGTCTTCGGCCCTCTCTCGCCTCGCTCCTGCGACCACGGCCGCGCTCGCCGCGCTCGTGCTCACCGTGTTCCCCGCGCAGGCTCAGGAGTTAGGCCTGGACCTGTCTGAAGGGCCCGAGCTTCGACCGACCCTCATCATCCTGGGCATCGGGCTCCCCAAGGATGTCAGCGCCCCCCAACGGGCACATGCCGACAAGCTGGCCGGGGCGCTCGTCGTTGCCAGCCGGAAGACCGGATGGTTCGCCAAGGTCCTCGACCCAGCCGATGCCGTGAGCGCGCTCAAGGACGGAACCGCCACTGCCCTCAGCTGCGACTCGGCAGAGTGCCTGTCCGACCTGGCGCGCCACTGCGGCGCCGACCGCGTCCTCACCGCCCAGATGGCATTCCCTGCCGGCGGACCGACCCTCAAGCTGTGGGGCTACGACCCCGGGACCGGACAGGTGGAGGAGGTCATGGTCCAGGCGCAGGGCAAGCCTGCAGGCTTCGATCGCTCGGTCGCGCAGGCGTTCAGGCCGATGCTCCAGACGCTGGCGGTCCAGTTGGGCACGCTCAAGGTCGTGCCGAACCTGGCCAACGCCACCGTGGAGGTCTCCGGGCGCATCCTGGGCACGGGCACGGTGGAGAAGCAGATCTCCGCGGGCCATCTCAAGCTCCGCATCACCGCGCCCAACCACCAGCCCTTCGAGAAGGAGGTCTCGCTCGACGCCCGCGGCTCTGCCGAGGTCCTGGCACAGCTGGTGCCCAACCCGCCCCCGGTCGTGGACGCGCCGCCCAAGGACCCGGAGCCAGTGGTCGAGGTGAAGCGCGTCGCGGGCAAGCCCTTCTACGAGCGCCCGGGCCTGTACCTGGCCCTTGCCGGGGCTGCGGCCGCCGGCGTGGGCGGCTACTTCGGCTGGGCGGCCAAGGACATGGAGAAGAAGGCCCAGACCCCGGGCTCCGATGGCATCGTCCCAATCACCCGGTCCGAGACGAGCACGGCCAAGACCTACGCGCTGCTCGCCAACGTGCTGATCGGCGCAGGGGCGGCGGTCGTCACCGGAGGGACGCTGTGGTTCGCGCTCGAGCCCGCGCCTCCGACGCCGGGGGCCAAGGTGCGAGAGCGCGAACCGACCGCTTTCAAGGGTGAGACCATCGGCTTCCTCTTCACCGTCGGCGGGGAGCTCTAGCCGTGCGCACCCTCCTTCCTCGAGTCGCCACAGCGGTCTGCTCTGCCACCCTGGTCGCGCTCGTCGCTGCCGCGGGATGCTCGGTGCACTTCTCGGACGACGTCACCTACCTGTGCTCCAGCGACTCGGACTGCGGACCCGAGGCCGATGGGTTCAAGTGCTTCCCCGTGAAGTCGACCGACCGCTCGTTCTGCTGCAAGCCGTCGGCAGAGATCTGCGATGGCCGCGACAACGACTGCAATCAGGAGGTCGACGACCTGGCCCCCGTGCCCTGCTACAGCGGCCCGGAGGGGACGGCCGGCAAGGGTATCTGCCGCGCGGGGACCCAGGTCTGCGAGGGCGGGAAGCTCGGCCTCTGTCTAGGCGAGACCGTGCCTGCCATCGAGTCCTGCAACGGCTTGGACGATGACTGCGACAACGACACGGATGAGGGCTTCGACCTGCAGAACGACTCCAAGCATTGCGGGAGCTGCATCAACGTCTGCCGGGCAGACGAGTGGTGCGTGACCGGGCGGTGCTCCAGGGACCAGGAGAACTGCACCGACGGCATCGACAATGATCGCGACGGCCACACCGACTGCGCCGACTCCGAGTGCCTGGAGGAGCGCTGCCAAGCCGACCCGTCCTCCTACACGTGCGACGTGTTGGGCCAGTGCTCCTGCGAGGGTTCGGTCTCGCCGGGGCCGGAGCCCAGCTGCGACGACCACGACGATGACGACTGCGACGGGCTCATCGACTGCGCCGACCCGGACTGCGACAGCAAGGGTTGTGGCGGCGGATGCCAGTGCAAGGCGGGGGCGCCTTCGGAAACGGCGTGCGCCAATGACACCGACAACGACGGCGACGGGCTGAAGGACTGCGAGGACCCCGACTGCGAAGGGAAGCTCTGCGACAACGGCTGCATCTGCTCGGCGGGGACGCCCAAGGAGACCGACTGCGCCGATCGCGGAGTAGACAACGACAACGATCACCTGCGCGACTGCGTTGACCCCGATTGCGCCGGCAAGCCCTGCATAATCTTGACGGACACCGCCTCCATAGAAGGGACCTGCCAGGGCAGCGTCTGCCAGTGAACTCGTTCACCTGGGGAACAGTCTTTTTAGTGTGAAGAGCCGTGCCATGTACCTGCGTCCCTCGCTTTCAGCGAAGCACGCGCGTGCCTCATGACCTCATTGAGCAGAACGCCATCCCCTCTCCCTCATCCCCGGGCAACGCGCGAGCTGAGACGTCTGGGACATATGGGACCTGTGGGACGCTGCCGCGACGCCCGACAGGGCTCGTCCGTCACTGCTTGCCGATGAGATCCGAGATCCACCGGTGGAACTTGTGCAGCCCGTCGGGCCGCAGGTACATGAGCGCGCAGGCGCCGTGGACCTCGGTGATGCCCTTGTCGCGGCACAGCTTCACCGCATCGGCCGATTCCGAGCCTTGCTGCATCCACACCCGCTTGATGCCCAGGCGGGCGCAGTCCTCGACGATCTTCACGCTCTGCTCGGGCTTGACGACGGAGAGCACCGCCTCCACGGGCTCGGGCAGGTCCTCCAGCCGCCGAAAGCATCTCTCGCCATCGACCTCATCGGCGTGAGCATTGACCGGAAACACCTGGTAGCCGCGAGCGCGCAGGGCCTTGAGGGCGTAGTTGCCGAAGGCGCGTGGGCGGGTCTTCGACACGCCCACCACCGCGATCTTCTTGAGCTCCACGAACTCCTGCTTCTCAGGCTTCATGTGCCGCCTCCGGCTCCGGGCGCTTTGATTCCAGCTCCCAACTCGACGAGGATTCTTGCTTCCTTGGCGCCACGCGCAAGCTCCGCCGCGCGCCGCGCCGGTCATAGTACTCGGCGAAGTCGTTTCGATTGCCTGCCCAGGAGCGATTCACGATGTCGTCGCGGCGCCGCGTGGTCAGCCTGCTCGTCTTCACCGTCCTCGCGATCCTGGCGTCGAGCGTGGGCTGCCTGGAACCGGTGGATCACGTGCGCTCGCGCGACACGGGCCTCCGCCGCGACGCGGGGAGCCCGAATGACGCCGGGCCGGCTGGGGATGGCTCCTGCCCCGCCTGTCTGCCGGCGTGCCCGCCGACCTGCGATGCCGATGCCGGCTGCCCCTGGACCGCGACCCCCGTTGGCCATAGCGCCTGCGACCTGAGGGGGATCTCGCTCACTACGAGGAACGACGTCGGGGCGCAGGCTGCACTGGTCGCCGCCTCCTACTGTGCATGCGATCTCGCGATGGTGGCACTGGTGGCCTCGGGCCCACCCCTGGCTTGGAGCGAGGCCGAGGTGGCCGCCACCGGCTGTTCGCGAACCTCCTTGAGCATCGGGCCCACAGGCGCACGCACCCTGCTCCTCACCGACCCGACCGGGGGGCTGCGCCTGCTCGAGAGCACGCGGTCCGGGGCCTGGGTCACCGACCAGCTTCGGGAGATCCGCGCCCCGGCAGCGCTAGCCCTCGACGAGGATGGCAACCCCCATATCGCCGGGCTCGGGCAGGGCGCGATCGTCCTCGCCTCGCGGGTCGGGAAGCGCTGGGTCCTCGAGGGCGTCGCTACGGCCCCCTCGCTGGTCGCCGCGGCGCCGGTGCTCATCGCGCTTGGACCGGACGGCCAGCCACGGGTGGCGTTCTCGGAGGGCGAAGTGAAGCTCGCTACCAAGACGGCCTCGGGATGGGAGGTCTCCACGGCCCCAGGAAATGGCGTCCCCGTCTCGCTCGTGGTGGACGCCGGGGGCCGTGCGCACCTGCTCTATCTCGCCGGGGGGCTGCGCTACGGGGTGATGACCGCCTCGGGATGGGTGTCCGAGCCCATCGAACCCAAGGCCACCGCGGGTAGCCTTGCGCTGGGCCCGGGAGGGTGCCCGCGCGCCGCGTGGACCTCGGAAGGCCGGGTCTGGTTCGGCGAGCGCACCGAGAGCGGCTGGACCGCTGAGCACCTCGCCGACGGCACCTTCGGTGTCGCAGAGAGCTCTCTTGCTCTGCTCCCGGACGGCCGACCGCTCATCCTTCCCTTTGGCGGGGGCGGACAGCTGTCCCTGTACAGCCGCTGAGATTCGAATCGCCCCAGGCGGATGGGGGGAGATCTGCACCCGCGCGGGACGCTGCCGCTCGGCCGGCCCGTCCTCCAGCTTGGAGAGTGACCTTCCAGCGCCACGAGAAGCGCCTGGTCGCTTTCCGAACGGGCAGAAAGGTGGCCGCGCTGCTGGTGGCCGCGATGACGGGCGTCGCCTGTGGCGGCGGCCGAAACGAGCCGGCGCCGCCTCCAGTCGTGACCCTCGGCCCCGAGGACATCGCCGTCGTCGCGGTCACCAAGCTGGAAGCAGGGCCGGCCATCAGCGGGACCCTCCAGCCACGGCTCGTGGCGACGGTGCGCGCGGAGGTGGCCGGACCGGTGCGGCAGGTGCACGCCGACCGAGGCACGGTGGTCGAGGAAGGGCAGATCCTCGTCGTGCTGGACGACACCGCCTTGACCGACCAGGTCCGGGCAGCGCGCTCGCAGGTCCGCTCCGCGCGCAACGCGCTCGAGGTGGCGATACTCGAAGAGCAGCGCAGCCGCCGCCTCGTCCGGGCCGGCGGGCTTGCCCAGCGTGATCTCGACCGTGCCGTCGCCCAGGTACAGGTCCAGCGGGCCCAGCTCGCCGACGCGCGGGCGCGGCTGGTCTCGGCCCAGCAGCAGCTCGAGCGCACGCGGGTGCGCGCACCCTTCGCCGGCGTCCTGAGCGAGCGTCAGGTGAACCAGGGCGACATCGCGCAGGTCGGCACGGCCCTGTTCACGGTGGTCGACCCCTCCACCATGCGCCTGGAGGCCCTCGTCCCCGCCGAGGGGCTCGACAAGCTGCGCCCGGGTGCCCCGGTGGATTTCCAGGTCACCGGTTTCGGCGAGCGCCTCTTCCGTGGAGAGATCGAGCGCGTGCAACCGGTGGTCGATCGCCCGACCGGCCAGGTGAAGGTCGACATCGCCATCCCCAACCTCGGCGGCGGCCTGCTCGGCGGGCTCAGCGCGCAGGGCCGGGTGGCGCTGCGCTCGGTGGAGGCCCTGGCCGCACCCGTCGACACCGTGGACTTCTCCACCTCGCCGCCCTCGGTCCTGCGCGTGCGCGAGGGGGCCATCGAGCAGCTGCAGGTGGAACCTGGCCTGCGCGACGAGGTGACCCAGCGCGTGGAGCTGCGCCGCGGGGTCTCCGCCGGGGACGAGCTGGTGCGGGAGTCAGCGCGCGGAGCGGTCTCCCCGGGGACGAGGGTCCAGATCCAGAGGCAGGAGCAGCTGCGCGCACGCACGGGTCCGGCTCGACGGCGCTGAGCGATCTCGCCACGGCGCAACTTTCGGCGTCGACAGGCGAAGATAGCTCGTGGAGACTCAGCCCCGCCGCTCGAGGGGCGCCGCCTTCGATCAGGCTTCCATCCGAGTGAGAGGTCTCTCCATGAATCGCTTCGCCATCCTGATGAGCGCCCTGGTGGTTGCCGGCTGCACGGCTACCGGCTCGTCGAAATCCTCCAACACCTGCGAGGCTCCAGGCTGCGTCACCGTCGCCGACTGCTCGAGCGACGACGTGGACTGCGTCGAAGGCCGATGCGTGGAGTGCAAGGTGGATTCGGACTGCAAGTCTGGGCCCAAGAAGTGCGATGCCGCGATGGGCATCTGCAAGAAGTGCGTCTCGGACTCCGATTGCCTGGAGCTGGCCGCCGGAGCCCCCAGCAAGCTCTTCACGGGTCTGTGCGACAGCGACACCTTCACCTGCACCAGGTGCATGACCGATTCCGACTGCTCCTCGCTGGGCCCGTCGATGAAGTACTGCGCGAACGAGTCGTGCATCGGCTGCAGGAGCGACTTCGACTGCGTCGGCTCTCCCATGGGCTCCCACTGCATCCAGCAGTACTGCGCTCGCTGCCAGGTCGACGCGGAGTGCATCGGCCAGCCGTTTTCGGGCTGCGACGCGACCACCGGCACCTGCAGCATGTGCTCGTTCGATGCCGAGTGCAGCCAATTCGGCTTCGGCGCCAGCTGCGATCCCGCAACCCGCCGCTGCATGTGTGGCGGCAGCGGTCTCGGCTGCACCGACATCGAGGCGGTCACGAGCAAGGTCTACCTGACCTTCGTCATCCACAACGAGGAGGACGACGCGGGCGGCGTGAGCGGGAGCGCGCCGACGATCCCCGACTTCAACGGAGACCCTGCAGTCTTCCAGCACTTCGCCAACGCGATGATCTCCTTCGCCCAGATGTTGTCGCAGCACGGTGCGGCGTTGAGCTTCCAGCCCGATTGGACCTTCATCGAAGGCGTGCAGAAGTACCGGCCCTCCTTCTTCGCCGAGCTGCTCGCGCTCGGCAGCAACATGGAGGTCGTGCCTCACGCACACGAGAGCTACGTGCCCTACGACGAGGTCTACCGCCGGCTCGTGAGCCTCGGTGCCCGCCCGCAGATGATCCTGGGCGGCATGACCTTCAATGACTATCTGAAGAAGCAGGCCTGGCTCGACCTCAACCCGGGGTTCGTCTTCTGGGGCGCACCGACCGCGACGATCAACCACCTCGACGACAAGCCCGCGCCCGGAGTCGTCTACCGCATCCCGCCCCCGATGAGCGTGCGTGAGGTCGCCGACCTCTACAAGCACGTCGCCAGCTCCCCCCTCATCGTGACCCCTGGGCTTCCTTCCGAGCCCAGCCTGATGCTCGATGCCAAGCCCACCGGCCGCTACATCTCGCCCGCGTACGTGTTCCATGCGACGCGGGAATTCCTCGCCGACCCGACCGACACCTCGGTGCCCGCGAAGTGGCGCAAGCGCATCGATGGCTCGAAGCCGCAGTTTGGAGCGAACCAGACCGCGGCGGAGCTCATCGCCGAGGTGAGCCAGAAGATCACCAGCGCCTACGCGCCGCTCGTCGAGCAGGGCAAGCTCGAGCACGCCACCGTGGGCCGCATCGTCGAGCTCTACCTGTCCCACGAGCCCTGCCTGGATCTGAGCGACGGCCAGGACCTGGGCTCCCTCGTTGCCGCGCCCGCACGATGACCGCTTGGGGCTTCGGAGCGGGCTGACAGGGCGGGTCAGAGCGGCTGCTCGTAGTGCCCTTCCACATAGGCCCGCCCGGGCTCGAGGACCGCCCGGGAGAAGCCGCTGCACGCGCCCTGCGTCTCGAGCGGCGTCCGGGTGCGCTCCCAGTCGTTGAGGCACGGCATCGGCCCCATCGCCGCTTGGCTCTCCCGATAGGCCAGCCCGGCAAGGATCCAGCCCGGCTGGTAAGTCGGTCGGAATTCCCGCTGGGCAAGAGAGGATCCCGGCGCTTGTGCCGCCGATGCGCAGTGCGAACTCATCCAGGGGCACGTCCTTTCCCGTAGGAGCGAGCCCAGGTTCGAGTGGCCGACCTCGTCCTCGCCACACTATTGGCGGCGCATCGTCTCGCAGAGCTGCGTGAAGGAGAACCGGCCCTTGGAGATCGTCCGCTTCCACCAAGGCCCACGCCCGGGCACTGCCGGCTCACGCGGGTCTAGCGTGGAGCGGAGCGGCTGGCGGCGCCGCTGTCGGTGAAGCCGTAGAGGCGAACCCCGGTCACTCCTGAACCACCCGTGAAGACGCAAGGCTCTGCGCTGAGGCTGCCCTCGCCCTGATAGGCCCCGAGATTGGGAGTGAAGAGGCATCCCTCGTTGCTCTCGCAGAGCCCATTGTTGTTCCCGCGAGAATTGCGCAGCCGATCTCCTACCAGCTCGATGCCCGTGGCCAGGCTCTCGCCTTGATGGAGGTTCTCGGGGTTGGATGCGTCCGCAGCGCTCGGGCACGGGGCTCCGGGCACGAACACGCCGTAGGCATTTCGCAACACTGCGTCGGATGCGACCAGCCGCTGGTCATAGACGTGGCACGAGCCGTTCACGCAGGGGCCGCGCGCCATCGCGGTCAGGAAGGCGCCCTGGGGGCCCCACGCCCGCCAGGGGTTCTCGAAAGCCACCCAGTCGGTGACCAAGGTGGCCGACGCCGAACCCTGGGATTGAGCGGTCGTGTTCACTGCGTCGTTTGCGGCCAGCGGCCCGAAGAACGAGGCCAGGAGGGAAAGCTCGAGGAGGGGAGGCGTGGCGAGCCCCTCACCGTGATGGCAGCTGGCGTCGAGGAGGTTGGCGGTGCTCGTCACCGCCACCGAGCAATCGCCGGCGGCGTTGTTGCCGACGCCGAGCAGGCCCCGCACCTGGTTAGCGTCTCCGGTGAGCGCCACTCCCACGCCCTGGTTGTGGGCCAGGACGACGTCCTTGATCTGATTTTGAGAGCTAGCGATGGTCAGGCCATTCTGGCCGTTGAGGAGCACGGCATTGGTGAGAGCGTTGCTGGCGACAGCCAGCGCGGTGTCGCTCAGGCCGTCGCCGTTGTTGTGAGCGCTGAGGCTTGCTTGGAGGCTGCTGAATCGCAGTCCCCGCAGACTGAACCCCTCGTCTCCGTTGAAGAGCGCGGTGCTCATCGCCAAGACGTTGGCATCGAGGGGATCCGCGACGACACGGTTGGCGAGCGAGAAGCCGAACGCCGTGTTGTCGATGCTCATCAGCCGCAGGAAGGCGTTCCCCTGGCATCCGTCCTCGACTCGCACTCCGCTTCCGTTATGGGCCACGACGCAGTCCATGACGATGTTCGCGTCGGCGCGGAAGAGCGAGATACCGAACTCATGGTTGTGGTGCGCACGAACCTCGGAGACGAGGTTGGCGCGTGACCCATCATCGATGCTGAGCCCGGCGCTGAGATCGCCTCCTGCTCCGCCCCAGAGCTCGCTGCGGTGCACCCGCGAGAATGAGGTTCGGGCGAAGAAGAGGAGGGTTTCCGCTCCGCCCGTTCCCGAGACACGTCCCTCGATCCACAGGTGCTTGTGGTCTCCGGAGCAGATCACGGTTCGGTAGGCGAGCGGGTCGGGACCGGGGGGAATGGTCCCCCCGGGATCCGTGCAGTTCACTGGGGCGTATCCGCTGTAGGTCAAGGTCCCCGTGCCCAGCGTCACCACGGCGATCCTGTCGGCAGCGAGGTTATAGCCGCTGGTGGCCTGCCCGCTCGCTGGGGCGGTGTAGACGCTGCCCTCCTCCGCCAGGACCAGCGGAGGATCGCTGGGAGAGGGGTTGGCTGGGAGGGGACGCACCGGGTTCGACCACCAGATCGCGGGTGGGGTCTGCAGCACAGGGCATCCCCCACGCAGCACGGTGAGGAAGCTCTCCTTGAAGGAGCCGGCTTCGAGGAGGTCGGCCAAGCCCTTTCCCTGCGCGAGGCCAGTGGAGAGGAAGGCCACGCCATTCGACGCATCACAAATCCAGTCGAAGGCGCGAAGCGAATCAAAGGCGGAGAGTCCGGCGCAACCGCTGGCGAAGGGCACCGCGACCCTGCGCACCTCGCCTCCGTGAATGCATGCGTAGTAGTTCGCCTCGCTGCCCTGGCAAGGCAGGTCCGGTTGGTGAAATGCATCGGCAGACGGATCCGAGATTGAGACGTAGTCATTCCACGCCGCGCCGCTGGCTGGATAGAGGGGCAATACAGTGCTGGTCAGGGGAGCGCCGCACGCAGACCCGTCACCGCTGTCAGCCGGGCCCGCGTCGGCATCGACTGCCGTGCCCGCGTCGTAGCCTCCGTCGGCCGCCTCGGACCATGCTCCGTCCAGAGCTTCAGAATCGGTCCCGCCGCCATCACCGAGTCCCATGGCGGACACGATGTCAAAGTGCAATGTCGAGCAGGCCGGAAGGGAGAAGACGACCAAGGCGAGCAGCGCCATGGCGAGCCTGGGAAAGGCGAGTGCAGCCGCATCGCTCGAAGAGCTCCTGAGCGCGTCCAGGACCCGAGAGCTGTCACCCGTGTCGGCGCCCACTTGCGCAGCGGCGTCCGCGAAAAGCGGCGTGGCGCCGTCACTCGCCACCGAGGTCACGTCGGTCGGCTCTGCGACACTGGCGTCGTCCCCGGGCAAGAGCACCGCGTCAGGACCGGGAGGAGAGATCCACGCACCAGGGTTGGGAGGGGAACCCGGGTCTGGAGGCATCTGCGGTTGAGCCAATGATTCATCCTCCTGACTGGCTACGTTCGTCGCATCAAGAACCCGCCACCGCTTCGGACAGGCACCTTGCCAGGCGGTCATGAGAGAGGGCGAGAGCACGAGTGCCTGCAATCGCCGATGCCGCCAGCCGTCCTGCCTTCGAGCTCCGAAGCGACATCGCGCACTTGGCATAGAGCTCGACCGCGAGCTCGCCATGCCAA
>JACRCT010001094.1 GCA_016218885.1 Deltaproteobacteria bacterium
AACGGCATCGTCAATGTCTCGGCGACCGACCTCGAGACCGGCCAGCGGACCTCCACCACCATCTCCTTGTCCTCGGGCCTCTCGGAGCAGGACATCCAGGCGAGCATCGAGGCCAACCGCGGGACGAAGCTCTCGCGAGAATCGGCGTAGCCGCGTTCCTTTCTGGGGGCGAGGTGTCGCACGCCCCTTCTATCCGAGCGACCATGGCCCCGCAGCCCCCACCCAAAGGTCCTCCGAGCCCCGGCGGCGCACCCGTTCAACAACAGCCACCCGTCCGGCCGCAAATTTCGCCTCCTCCTGCAGCACCACGCCCGCCGACCAGCGGCCAACCCGCCACCCAGCGCGCGCCCGCCGTGAGCCCAGTTCCCGTCCTGGCCCGTCAGGCTGGCACTCCGTCCAGGACCCCGGCGGGCCCCCCAGGCACTCCCGCCCCGTTCGCGGCGCCGCGCCTACCGACGGCTACCCAGCCCGCTCCGGCTCGGCCGCCTGCCGCTGCCCCGACTGCCCCGACTGCCCCGACGCGACCCCCCAGCGGTACCCCAGCTCCCGGCCCGCACCCGCCGAGCAGCGCCCCGCCTGCCGGCGTCGTTTCACGCCCGCAGACCGGCGCGATGCCCGCGATCCCACGCCCGACAACCGGCGCCCCGGCGGGGCTCGCAGGCCAGAGACCCCCGCCCGGTGGCAGCCCAGCTCCCCAGCCAGGCATGGTCCGCCCTGCGACGCCGATTGCGCCTCCTGCCGAACAGCGACCAGCGGCCAGCGCGGTTCCCACACCGCGTCCGGCGAATTCCGGCGTCATGCCTTCCATGCCGCCGGGGAGCGGCACGATGCCCCTGCAGCGGCCGGGAAGCGGCTCGATGCCCCTGCAGCGGCCGGGAAGCGGCTCGATGCCCCTGCAGCGGCCGGGAAGCGGCACGATGCCCGCGCAGCGGCCGGCGAGCGGCTCGATGCCCGCGCAGCGGCCGGGAAGCGGCTCGATGCCCGCGCAGCGGCCGGCGAGCGGCACGGCGTCTGTCCTGCAGCGGCCGGAGGTTGCGTCCCTTCCCGCGGGAGCGTCGCCATCCTCTCCCAGCGCCGCGCCAGCCTCGGCCACCAAAGCCCATCCCGCGGAGCGACCCGCAAAGAAGATTTCCGGGCCACCGCCCGTGCTCGGTGCTCCCACCACTCCGGGTGCCCTTGGGGCGCGGCCAGTCACTGCCTCCCGGCCCGCGATGGCCCCCGGCAAGCCGCCCCTTCCCGCGCCCGCACCCGCTCCCACCTCCTCGCCAGCCGTCTCGCGTGCCTTGCCCCCACCTGCCGTGGCTGCCCCACGTGCCGCCCCGCGTCCCGGTCCGCCCCCGCCCCCGGCGTTCGAGGTCGATGCGGAGTTCTTTGCCGAGATGGAGGCCATCTACGCCCGGCTCGAGGGAATCGACTACTTCGAGCTCTTCCGGCTGCCGCGCACGGCGACCCTGCGGGAGCTCAAGCAGGCCTATTACCGCGAATCGCGCACGTTTCATCCCGACCGCTTCTCTCAGCTGTCAGACGAGGCGATCAAGGAGCGCATCAACTCGGTATTCAAGCGGGTGACCGAAGCGTACGTCGTGCTGCGCGACGACAAGAAGCGCGCCAAGTACCTCGCCGACATTGGCGGACCGGATCGCGCCAAGAAGCTGCGCTACACCGAGGAGAGCGAGACCGAGCAGAAGGCGGCGGCGAAGAAGGCGTTGGAGGAGGTGGTGGGAACCACCCCCAAAGGCCGCGAATGCTACAAGAACGGCTGCAAGGAGTTCGAGGCCAAGCGCTTCGACAAGGCGATGCAGCAGCTCAAGATGGCTCTGATGTACGAGCCTGCGAACGCCAAGTACAAGGACAAGATGAAGGAAGCGGAGAACGAGTGGGACAAGACCCGCCCGAAGGACGACTTCCGGATCCGATAAAGAGGGGACGGCTCTTTGAAGTGGAGCCGTGAAGCCACGTGAAGATCGACCTGGCAGTCTTGGCGTTGGTGCTCCTGTTCGGCGGATTGGGCCTGTTCACCGGCGCTCTGCGGCAGGTCGCTCATGTCGCCGGGCTCGTGGCCGGGTGGTATGCCGCGCGCCCCCTGGCACTGCTCGCGGGTCCGGGCATCGCCCGCGAGCTGGGCTACCCGCTGCTTCTGACCACCATCGGCTGCTCCTTCGTCGGGTTCTTCCTCGTCTACCTGCTCACCTACCTTCTGCTGCGCTTCGCCTTGTCGCGCATTCTCCCGGAGGGAGAGCGCAGCGGGCTCAACCGCTTGGGCGGCTTCGCCCTGGGAGTCGCCAAGGGCGCCGTCATCGCCTTCGTGCTCCTCTGTGGGCTGGCAGTCCTCGACAAGCACATCGCTGCTCGCTGGGACCGCTGGCGGACCGAGACCACTGCCTCGATCGCCTTGAGCATCGCGCGGCACCACAACCTCTTCGCCTCTCTTCCCGCGGTGGCCAGCCTGGAGAGGCTCATCCAGGCGGGACGCGACCCCAAGGCAGCCGCCGCCATGTCCGAGGATCCCGAGCTCAAGTCGCTCGCCCGCGATCCCCGCATGCGCACGCTGCTCGATGACGCAGGCATCCGCCAGGCGCTGCAGGAAGGCGACTACGCGAAGCTGCTCTCCAGCGCGCGCGTTCTGGAGGTCCTCAACGATCCCAAGCTCGTCGAGCGGCTCTCACGTCTACAGCGGTCGCTCGCGGCGCCCGGGGCCAACCCGGCCGGCCCCAGCCCCGAGAGCGAGGAGGAGATCAGCTCTCCCTCAGGGCCTCGGCACTGAACGCCCCTAGCCTACGCTTCACCGTCGAGGCGTCCAGACCGATGCGAGCCCCTCGCCTCTCCGGGGCATGGAACATCACCTCCGACATCAGCTCCTCGAAGATCGCGCGCAGGGCCCGCGCGCCCAGGCGCTTCTCATGGGCCCAGCGGGCGACCTCCTTGAGCGCCCCCTCGCTGAGCGACAGCTCGATGCCCTCGAGCGACAAGAGCTCCTGGAACTCGCGCAGGAGCGAGTCCGGCGGCTCGGTGAGGATGCGGAAGAGCTCGACCTCCGTCAGCTCCTCGAGCTCGACCACCACCGGAAGCCGTCCCATCAGCTCGGCGAGCATGCCGTACTCGAGCAGCTCCTTGAGGGTCACCCGCCGGCGCTGGAGCTCGCGCCGTCCCCGTCCGCCCCCTGGAGGAGCGGCGAATCCGACCGCTCTCTCACCGCGATAGGCATAGAGGTCGGAGAAGGTGCCCGCACAGATGAAGAGGATGTCGCTGGTGTCGACCTGGACGAGGTCGTGCTTGCTCCAGTGCTGGGCCTGGTTGAGCGGCACGTACACCTCGCGCCCTTCGAGCAGCTTGAGCAGCGCCTGCTGCACGCCCTCGCCGCCGATGTCCCTGCTCCCCGCGCCGGTGCGCGCGCCGTGGCTGCGCCGAGCGATCTTGTCCACCTCGTCGATGAAGACGACGCCGCGCTGCGCGTCCTCGAGCGAGTAGTCGGCCTTGAAGAGCAGCTCGGCGATCATCACCTCCACGTCCTTCCCGTAGTAGCCAGCCTCGGTGTACTCGGTGGCATCGGCGACGCTGAAGGGCACCTCCAGCACGTCGGCCAGCGTGCGAGCGATGTGGGTCTTGCCGCTGCCGGTGGGCCCGATGAGCAGGAGGTTGGACTTCTTGACCAGGCTGGCGCGGCCGTAGCGCCGCGCAGCGCAGCGCTTGAGATGGTTGTAGGCGGCGATGGCGACCGCGCGCCGAGCCCGCTCCTGGCCGATGACGTAAAGGCCCAGGCGCTCGAAGATCTGCCGAGGCGTGAGCAGGGGCAGCTCCCCAGGCTTGACTGAGTGCTTCATGGATAGGTCAGCGACTGCGCTCCCTCGGTCAAGCTAGCGATGCCCTCGCGCACTCCGCACGCGCTCCTCTGCTGCGCGGCCAAACCAGGATGGTCGCTCAAGGACCAGCCGAGGCAGGGAGCAGCAGCAGGACCAGGTTGAGGATGAGGGTCGCCGCGAGGCTCAAGACGAGGGCTGTCCCCAAGGGGATGAAGAGCTCCTTGCGCCCGCGTTGCACGTGAAGGTCGAGCGGGAGCCGCCCGAGGAAGGGGAGGCGCGAAAGGCCCATGAGGATCAGCCCGGCGGCTGCCAACGCGATCCCTGCCCAGAACAGGGCCTTTGCCATGAGCCCACCCTCGCTTCGGACAAGGTATCGATACCCTCCTCTTTGACAGCCCCCCCTCGGATCCGTAGCATCCCGTTCCCTTTCGGTCGTTTCTGGGCGACCGACGGCTCGGCTGCTCGCGAGAAACCGCCATGTTTCAACATCTTGACGACATTGAGCTCAAGTTCGAGCGCCTGACCAACGACCTGGCCGACCCGGCGATCACCTCCAATGCCGGGAAGCTGCAGAAGACGGCCAAGGAGCGTTCCCAGCTCGAGCCGGTCGTCGAGACCTATCGGGCGTTCAAGACGCTGCGCCAGCAGGTCGAGGACAACGAGGCCCTGCTCGCCGATCCCGAGCTCAGGGAGATGGCCAAGGAGGAGCTGCCACGTCTGAGGACGGCCCTTTCGGCTCTCGAGGAGAAGCTCAAGCTGCTCCTGGTGCCCAAGGACCCCAACGACGAGCGCAACGTCATTCTCGAGATCCGCGCGGGAACCGGTGGCGACGAGGCGGGGCTCTTCGCGGGCGAGCTGATGCGCATGTACCTGCGCTACGCCGAGCGGCGCGGCTGGAGAGCGGAGATCGCCGACCTCTCCGAGGGCAACGCCGGCGGCGTCAAGGAGGTCATCGTCAACATCTCGGGCGACTCGGTCTACTCGGGGCTCAAGTACGAGTCCGGGGTGCATCGCGTGCAGCGCGTCCCCCAGACCGAGGCCCAGGGGCGCATCCACACCTCCACCGTGACCGTGGCGGTGATGCCCGAGGCCGAGGACGTGGACATCCAGATCAGCGAGGCCGACATCCTGTTCGAGAAGTTCCGCTCCACCGGCTCGGGTGGGCAGAGCGTCAACACCACCGACTCTGCGGTGCGCCTCACGCACAAGCCCACCGGCGTCATCGTCAAATGCCAGCAGGAGAAGAGCCAGACCAAGAACCGCGCCATGGCGATGAAGATGCTGCGCGCGCGGCTCTACGAGATGGAGCAGACGCGCCAGAAGAACGAGCGCGACTCCGCGCGCAAGAGCCAGGTCGGAAGCGGCGAGCGGTCGGAGAAGATCCGCACCTACAACTTCCCCCAGGACCGCATCACCGATCACCGCATCGGCGTCACCCGCCACAACCTACCGGCCTACATGGACGGAGACCTCCACGACATGCTCGAGGCCTGCCGGGCCTACTTCAACGCCCAGCAGCTCAAGCAGGCCAGCGGTGGAGGCGAAGGCGACGCCGTTGCGAGAGCCTGAAGGGCCGGGAAGGAAACGGGGGGATGAGTGGTTTGTCCCCCCGGCACGAGCTTCCAAGAGGAGAACGAAGATGCGTTATGCGCTGCTGATGGCCCTGGCCTTGACGCTGCCCGCCTGCGACGGCTGCTCCAGCAAGGCCACCGAACCCCAACCACCGCCGCCCGCGAACGCCGCGCCCGCGGCTCCCTCGTCGAGCCATTTGAGGCCCCGCCCCGCCTTCGCGCTCAAGCGGTCCCAAGACCCTCAGCAGGCTCCGACCGAGGGCCAACCCGCCCTCAAGCCGCGCTTCGACCCCCGCATGCTCAAGACCAGCCGCGCCTTGCAGCGGGCAAGGGGGCTTCAGCCCTCGCCGGAGGGCGCGCAGACCTCAGCGCCGAGCGACCCCGCCGCGACGCCTCCCGCGGGCACGGATACTCAGCCGGCGGCGGCACAGCCCTAGTCGTGACCGAAGGCCCTGAACGCTCTCGGGGCCTTTTCTCTGACTCTGCCCAATCAGCCCGGCTCGCCCCTCGGATGGCGCGAGCCGGGAGCACGATGGCCTTGTGCTATTCGGACTTGGCTGTGT
>JACRCT010001104.1 GCA_016218885.1 Deltaproteobacteria bacterium
CGCCGCCGCCTCCTGCTCGGGCCCGGAGGCGGCCTCGACCCCGGCCGCCCGCAGTGGCACCAACACCCCCGCCAGCAGGGACGCGAAGAGGGCGAGGATCAGGGGCCGCATCGGGGCCAGTGAAGCACAGGTGCGGACCGACCGCATGCATCTGTCTTCGGCCGTGCTAGCGTCGGGCCGCATCTCTCGCCGAGCAGAGGTCACTGGACATGGAGCGAGCGACCAGGCCGTCAGTCGGGCGCCGTGCCGTGCTGCTCGCGGTGGCGCTCTCCGGTCTCTCGGGCTGCTCGCGGCTGCCCCGGCCCTTCACCGCGGCGCAGCTGGAGGAGGTCTCAGCGCGCCGGAGCCCCGGTCCGGTCCTGGTGCACTACCTCTCCCAGGCGGACGCCGACCCCTCGGTCTGCGACCCGCACCATGCCGCGGGCCACGTCTCCCGCCTCGACCCGGGCGCGGCGCAGGACCTGGTCGAGGCGCTGGTCGACGGCAGCGTGGCCCCAGCGGTCTTCGAGCGCTGCGCGCTGCTCTTGTGGCCCGAGGCTCCCGAGCCGGTCGAGGCGCGCCTGCTCTCCGCCATCGCCGAGGCGACCGCCGCCCAGCTGCCGGGCGTGGACGCCGACGACGCGGTGGCCAACCGCGTCGAGGCGCTCCACCGCTTCCTGGCCCAGCGGCCCCCGTCCGAGGCCCTGGACGCGCCGGCGGGCCCGGACCTGGCGCGGCTGGTCGAGCGCATCGGCGCGGCGCGGGAGAAGAGGCAGCTGGGACCGAGGGCCCGGCAGATGGGCGCCGCCATCGTGGAGACCGTGGAGATGGACCTCGGGCTGCTGCGCGGGGCGCGGGTGGACGCCGCGGCCCTCTCCAAGCTCGCCGACGAGCCGCTCCTCTCCCGCCTCGCCGCCCGCCTGCCCACCCGGGCGCTGCGCGACGAGGCCCGGCGGCGCCGGATACGCCTGCACCTGCAGGCCTCGGCCTTCCCGGACGTGCGCGCGCGGGCGCCGCAGGTGGAGGCGGCGGTGATGGAGCTGGGGCGCAACCCGGTCTCCCCGCAAGGGGCCGCGCTGAAGCGGGCGTGGATCGAGCCGGTGGCGCTCGAGCGCGGCGTGCTGGTGCGCCAGGACCTGGCGAGCCAGCAGACGAGCCTGCTCTCGCACCGGGGCGATGACCCCGGCCAGTCGGTCCTGCCGACGATCGACCTCAAGGGGCTCGTGCGCCTCGAGGTCGCCGACGTGTCGCTGCCCATCACCCTGTGCCCGCCGGTGGAGGACCTGGCGGTCGAGCCATGTCTGGACGCCCGCTCGCTCCAGGTGGGCAACCCGGCGGCGACCCTCGACGAGGATGGCGTGGTCCACTTCGTCGACGGTCTGCCGCTGGAGACGGCCGTGCAGCTCGCCCGTTCCGGGGCCGGCTTCGCGCTGCGGCCCACCTATGAGAGGCAGGTCCTGGCCTCCGTCGAGCTGCCGCTGTGGTTCGAGCGGCCGCAGGACCTCGTCCTCCACGGGAGCGCCGGCGCGCGCGGCCCCGACCTCCAGGTGGTGGTCGAAGCGCTTCCCGAGCGGCTTATCTTCTCCACCCGCGCGCGCGGCCCTGGTCGCGGAGATCCTCGAGCTCACGCCGGGCGGACCCTGCTGGCGGTGGTGCAGCTGCGCGACGCGGGCTCCTTCCACGTCATCAGCCGTGGCGGCCAGGGCGCCTCCGGGTCCACCGGCAGCCGCGGGACTGACGGGACTACCGGCAACTCCGGCATGTCCGCCAGCTGCCCCTTCTCGTCGGGAACCTCCGGAGGCAACGGCGGACCGGGCGGGACCGGCGGCAACGGCGGGCCCGGAGGAAGGGGCGGCGACGGAGGCGAGGTCGAGATCGAGCTGCGCTGCGAGCCGGCGCGGTGCGCGCAGCTGGAGCCCCTGGTCGCGGCGATGGTGCTCAGCGAGGGCGGCGCAGGAGGTGCGGGCGGCCAGGGAGGCGCCGGCGGGCAGGGCGGTGCGGGAGGACAGGGCGGCAGCGGCACGAGCTGCTACAAGGAGGGGCGGTCGACCTACCTCGCCTCCGGCAGCCCCGGCATGCGCGGCGCCAACGGCGCGAACGGCAGCCATGGCGCCATGGGGGCCCGGGGAAACGCGGGGAAGGTGGTCGTCCGCGTCCGGCGGTGAAGGATGGGTCGTCGCGGGCGCTCGCTCGGGGACGCCCGCCCGCAACGCTCGCCAAGGCCATGGCCGCGATCGCGGAGTGCAATCGCGGCCATGGACAGGGGTCGCCGTCTACCTGACCGTCAGATTGGTCGAGCCGCTGATCCTCGACGTCGCGTCGGTGGCGGTGATCCTCGCGGTGCCCGCGATGAGCCCCGTCGCCATTCCTTGCGAGCCTGCCGAGTTGGAGATGCTCGCCACCGGGCTGCCGCCGACGCTACCGGTCGCGGCCCAGGTCACCTCGGTGCTGATGTCCTGGGTGCTGCCGTCGGTGAAGGTGGCCGTGGCGGTGTAGCGCAGCGTTGTGTTGCGGGCGATGCTCTGGTTGGCCGGGGTGACGGCGATCGACGCGATCGCGGCGCTCTTCACCGTGAGCTCCGTGGAAGCCGACTTGCTCTGGAACGCAGCCAGGATAGTGGTGGTTCCCAACGAAAGGGCAGTCGCCAAGCCCTTCGAACCCGTAGCGTTGGAGATGCTCGCCACGACCTCGTCGCTCGAAGACCAGGTGGCCTGGTTGGTGAGGTTCTGGGTCGATCCGTCGGTGTAGGTGCCTGTGACCGTGAACCTCTGAGTCGTCCCTCGGGCGACGCTGGGAGTTGCTGGCGTGACGGCGAGCGACACCAGCGCCGCCGCCGTGACGGTCAGCGACGCGGATCCCCTGATCGCCCCCAGCGTCGCTCGGATCGTAACGGCGCCATTCGACTTGGCGGTCGCGAGGCCACGATCGGGCTCGACGTTCGAGATGGTCGCGATGCGCGCGTCCGAGGAGCTCCAAGTCACCTGCGTGGTGACGTCCAAGGTGGTCGAGTCGGTGTAGGTACCAGTCGCGACGAACGACTGGGTCGTCCCCTTGGCGATCTGGCTGGTGGCCGGCGTCACGGCGATCGAGGTCAGCGTCCCCGCGATGATCGTGAGGTTCGTCGTCCCGGTGATTCCGCTGAGCGTGGCCGAGATCGAGGTGACTCCGACCCCGACGCTCGAGGCAAGGCCCTGGCTGCCCGCGGCGTTGGAGATGGTCGCGATGGCTGCGTCCCCGGAGCTCCAGGTCACCTGGGCGGTGAGATCCTGCCTCTTGAGGTCGGAGAAGATGCCTGTCGCGGTGAACTGCCGATTGAGCCCCTTGGCCAGGGTGGCATTGGGCGGGTCGATGTCGATCTGCGTGAGCGCGGCCGCAGAGACGGTGAGCCTGGTCGACCCCGAGATCGTGCCCGACGTGGCGCGGATGGTGGTCTCACCCATGCTGACGCCGGTCGCCAGGCCCTTCGAGGTCCCGGTGTTGGAGATGGTGGCGACGCCCACGGCGGAGGAGGACCAGGTGACGGTCGTCAAGACCTGGGTGCTGGAGTCGCTGAAGGTACCGGTGGCCGTGAACTGCAGCTTCGTGCCCTTGGCGATGGAGGGAGTCGAAGGGTTCACGGCGAGGGATACGAGGGTGGCCGAAGTGACTTTTAGGGTGGCCTCGCCGCTGATCGCTCCCAGGGTGGCCGTGATGGTGGTCGCGCCGGCGGCGACGCCGGTGGCGAGCCCCTTCGAGCCGGCGGTGTTGGAGATGGTGGCGACGCCTGTCGCGGACGAGCGCCACGTGACGTTGGTCAGGGGCAGCGTGGAGCCGTCGGAGTAGGTGCCGGTGGCAGTGAACTGCACCGTCGTCCTCTTCGCGATCGTGGGCGCGTCGGGGGTCACCTCGATGGAGGCGAGCGTGACGACGATGACCGTCAGCGTCGCCGAGCCGGTCTTGCCTGCAAGGGCAGCGGAGATCTGGGTGGAGCCTGCGGCGACGCCAGTGGCAAGCCCCCTGGTCGCGGCTGCATTGGAGATGGTGGCGGTGGCGATCGTCGAGGACGTCCAGGCCACCTGGTCGGTGATGTCCTGGAAAGTGCCATCGGAGTAGGTGCCGGTGGCGACGAACTGCTGGGTGGACCTCACGGCGATGGACGGGGAGGCAGGGGTCACCGCGATGCTCTCCAGGGTGGCTGGGGTGACGGTCAGGGTGGTGGAGCCCGCGACCCCTGCGAGGGAGGCGGAGATCATGGCGGAGCCGACGGCGATGCCGGAGGCAAGACCCTTGGAGCCGGCTGCGTTGGAGATGGTCGCGGTCTCGGTCGCCGATGACTCCCAGCTCACCTGGTCGGTGATGTCCTGGATGCTGCCGTCCGAGTAGGTGCCGACGGCTGAGAACTGCTGAGTGGAGCCCACCGCGATGGACGGGTTGGTCGGGTTCAGCGCGATGCTGGCCAAGGTGGCAGCGGTGACGGTCAGGGTGGTGGACTGCGTCACTCCGCCGAAGGTGGCGGAGATGTTGGTGGAGCCGACGGAAGCGGCAGTAGCCACACCCGTGGAGGAGATCGTCGCGACTGCGATGGTCGAAGAGGCCCAGGTCACCTGGGTGGTGATGTCCTGGGTGGTGCCGTCGGAGTAGGTGCCGACCGCAGTGAACGGCTGGGTAGTGCTCACCGCAATGGTGAGGTCGGTCGGGCTGAGCGCGATGCTGCTCAACGTGGCGTCGGTGACGGTCATCGTGGTGAAACCCGTCTTGCCCGCGAAGGCCGCGGAGATCGTGGTCGAACCCACGGCGACGGCCGTGGCGAGACCCGCGCTCGAGATCGACGCGGTGGCGGGGTTCGAGGAGCTCCAGGCCGCCCGATCGGTGATCTCCAAGGTGGTGTCGTCGGAAAGCTTGGCCACCGCAGTGAACGGTTGGGTGGAGTACAGACCGATGGAGGGATTGGTCGGGCTCAACTCGATGCTGTCCACGGCAGGTCCGGTGGTGACCGTCAGCGTGGTGGCGCCGGTCTCTCCCTCGAGCGTGGCGGAGATCGTGGTGGAGCCGGCGGCGACGGCCGTGGCGAGACCGGTGCTCGAGATCGTCGCAATGGCGGGCGCCGACGAACCCCAGGTCACCTCGCCGGTGATGTTTCGGTCGGTGCCGTCGGAGTAGGAGCCGACCGCCGCGAATTGTTGGGTGAAGATGGCGCCGATGGAGGGGTTGGGCGGGGTCACCGTGATCCTCTCCAGGAGAGCGGGCGGGGTGGCGGTCACGGTGGTGGATCCCACCACGCCC
>JACRCT010001107.1 GCA_016218885.1 Deltaproteobacteria bacterium
GATCTCCGGGTCGCCGTCGTTGCAGTCGCAGCTGGGGGCCGCCGGGGCCAGGCAGGTGCCGCAGGCCAGGGCGTGGTCCTCGTCGGCGTCGACGGTCTGACCGTCGTCGACGGTGCCGTCGCAGTCGTTGTCCTTGCCGTCGCAGGTGGCCTCCAGGCCGTCGGGGGCGTTGGCGGGCAGCACCAGCGCGCCGCCGCAGCTCGACCAGACACCGCCCTGGCAGGTCGAGGTGCCGGTGCGGCACTCGCCCTTGGGGCTGCAGCTGTCGCCCGGGCAGGTGCCGGTATGGGTGTCGGGGGTGACGTTGGCGCCCTCGAAGCACTTGCGCGGGGGGAGATTGTCGATCTGCCCGTCGCAGTTCTGGTCCACGCCGTCGCACTGCTCGGCCAGTCCGGGCTTGATGCCCGCCTGGCTGTCGTTGCAGTCGCAGCTGGGGGCGGCGGGGGCGTTGCAGGTGCCGCACTGCCGGACCTGGTCGCCGTCCTGGTCCTTGACCAGCCCGTCGTCCACGGAGCCGTCACAGTCCTCGTCGCGGTTGTCGCACAGGGTCTCGTCCTGCTCGGGCGGGCTCTGCGCGATCACCTCGCCGCTGCAGGCCGTCCAGCTGGCGGTGCCGGGGACGGTGGCGTTGCAGGTGCGCGTGCCCCGCCTGCAGATGCCGACGTTGGGCGTGCCCGGGCCGCTGAAGCAGCTCTGGGTCAAGGTGGCACCGGAGGAGGTCTTGTCGGTCCGGCCGTCGCAGTCGTTGTCGCGGCCGTCGCAGGTGTCGGGTACCGCGGCATAGTTGCACCAGGCGCCGTGGACCTGGTTGGAGCTGTCGTCGCAGTCCCCGGCCGTGCCCGGGCAGTCGGGGATGTGGTCGCCGTCGGCGTCGGGGAACCCGTTGGCGGGGTTGCCGTCGCAGTCCTGGTCGATGCAGTCGCACAGCTCGGTGGCAGTCGGGAAGACCGAGTCGTCGTGGTCGTTGCAGTCGCAGGGGGCGACCGAGCAGCCCGCGCAGCTCAGGTAGCTGTCGTGGTCTTCGTCGAAGCCCTCATCGATCAGCCCGTCGCAGTCGTTGTCGAGGTTGTCGCAGAGCTCGGTGGCGCCGGGGTGAGACGCCGCGCTGCCGTCGTTGCAGTCGCAGATGGGGGCGGCGGGGGCCCCACAGGTGCCGCAGCGGCGGTGGTGGTCGAGATCGGCGTCGACGACCAGGCCATCGTCCACCGTGCCGTCGCAGTCGTTGTCCCGGTCGTCACAGGTGGATTCGTTCTGGGCCGGGTCGTGGGCCGGCAGCACCAGGGTGCCCCCGCAGGCGGACCAGGCTCCTGCCGAGCAGCTCTGGGTGCCGGCCCGGCATTCGCCCCTGGGCTGGCAGGTCGAGCCGGGGCAGGTGCCGGTGTAGGTGGCGGAGGTCACGTTCGCGCCTTCGAAGCAGGCGCGTGCCGCCATGTCGTCGACGGAGCCGTCGCAGTCCTGGTCGACGTTGTCGCAGATCTCGGTGGCTCCGGGACGAATCGCGGGGTTGCCGTCGTTGCAGTCGCAGCTGGGGGCGGCGGGGGCCCCGCAGGTGCCGCAGCGGCGATAGGTGTCGCCGTCGGCGTCGGTCACCAGCCCCTCGTCGGTGGTCCCGTCGCAGTCGTTGTCCTTGCTGTCGCAGGTGCTCTCGTTCTGCGCCGGGGCGTGAGCGGGGAGCACCAGGGTGCCCCCGCAAGCCGACCAGGCTCCGGCCGAGCAGGTCTGGGTTCCGGCGCGGCACTCGCCCCTGGGCTGGCAGGTCGAGCCGGGGCAGGTGCCGGTATAGGTGGCGGGGGTCACGTTGGCGCCTTCGAAGCAGGCGCGCGCCGCCATGTCGTCGACGGAGCCGTCGCAGTCCTGGTCGACGTTGTCGCAGGTCTCGGCGGCTCCGGGACGAATCGCGGGGTTGCCGTCGTTGCAGTCGCAGCCGGGAGCGGCGGGGGCGCCGCAGGTGCCGCAGCGGCGGTGGTTGTCGTTGTCGGCATCGACGACCAGGCCGTCGTCGGCGGTGCCGTCGCAGTCGTTGTCCTGGCTGTCGCAGAGGGTCTCCGCCGCCGCCGGAGTGTTGCTGGGGACCACCTCGCCGGCGCAGGAGCTCCAATGCGGCGTGCCGGGGGTGGAGGAGTCGCAGCTCTGGGTGCCTGCATGGCAGAGCCCGACGCCCTCGGTCCCCGCCGGGCCGGAGTAGCAGGGCTGGGTGAGCTTGCCCGCGCCCTGATCGTCGACCTGGCCATTGCAGTCGTTGTCCAGCCCGTCGCAGACCTCGGCCTGCCCGGGCTTGACGCTGCCGCGCGTGTCGTCGCAATCGCAGGCCGGCGGGGCGGGGGCGCCGCAGGTGCCGCACTGGCGCACCCCATCGGTGTCGGCGTCGACCGCCAGGCCCTCGTCGATCAGGCCGGCGCTGTCGCAGTTGTTGTTCTTGCCGTCGCAGAGCTCGGGAGCTCCGGGATAGGTCTGCGCTCCCGTGCTCGCCGCGTCGTCGCAGTCGCCCTGCTGGATGGTGTAGCCATCCTCGTCGCAGTCGTTCTCCGGATTGGTGGGAGGCGCGTTGCAGACCGCCCACGCGCCCGGGCTGAGGAGGGCGAAGCAGAGCAGCAGTCCGACCGTCAGGAAGGGGGTCCTCATCGCAGCGACGCTCCTATCTCCAGGGCCAGGAAGGTGCGTTGGTCGGCCACGTCGACTCGTGCGGCGCGCCCGGCCCGGGTCTGGCTGTAGCGCGCTCCCAGGCGCCCATAGGCCACGGTCCCCACGTGCGCCACGAGCCAGGCCTCTGCGGAGAAGGAGAAGCCGTCGGGCTCGGCCAGCTCGCCCGACAGCAGGAAGCGCGGACCCGCCGCGAGGTCCAGCTCGAGGAGGTCGGGGATCAGCGGCTGGACGATGCGGGCCTGGGCGTCGAAGGCCCCGTAGCGGGTGCTCAGCACCGGCAGCCCGCAGGCGAAATGCGCTCGTTCGCTTGCCCAACGCGCTCCGAGCCCCAGGCGCGGCAGGTAGCCGTCGCCCAACCGGTAGCGCCACCCGGCCCCCAGCAGGAGCTCGTCGTCGTCGACCTTGCAGGTCTGGCCGTCCCAGGTCCCGCCTTGGGCCGCTGCCTGCACCAGCGTGCGTCGGTATTGGCCGTCGATCACCACCTCTGCCCAGGGGCGGCTCGCTACCGAGCTCGCCAGCTGCAGAGGAAAGAAGGCCAGGTAGACCCCGGCCGCGGGCATGGCCCCCATCTTCAGCGGCGCGATCTCCGCGGAGGCGGCTCCGGCGACGTCCAGGGTGCGCAAGCTCGCTCCTCCGCCCACGGCGACGGTCACGAAGGGACGCCGCTCCCGCTCTTCGCGCGCCACCTCGCGCTGGCGCTCCTGCTCGACGTCACCCACCGTCTCTCGATGGGCAGGGCCCGGGGTGCCCGAGGGTTCGGCGGCGGGAGCGGTCAGATCGAGGCCGGCCATGGTGGTGGGCGGCGGCGTGAGAAAGTGACCGGCGCGGGCGGCGATCTCGTCGGCGATCGCCCTGGCCCGCTTGGCATCGAGCCGCTTGGGCACGGGGAGCGAGAGCTCCAGGCTGGCCGGGCTCGCCACGGTCTGGTAGACGCGCACCTCGATCTTGGGGGGAGCCGCGGTGAAGACGATGGCGCGCTCGGCCTTGAGCTGTCGCGCGAGCCAGCTGATCCCCTCCTGTTGCCGGAGGGTGGCGGCCTTGAGCTTCTTGGCCTCGATCGCCTGGACCGTCGCTTTCGGGTCCACGATCCGCTCGCCGAAGGTCCTCTTGAGCGCTGCGATCAGCTGGTCGTAGTCAGGACGATCGATCTGGCCGTCGGCCTGGCGTGGTGGCGTGACCACGATGGGCGGACCGCTCAGGTGATCGAGGCGGGCCCGAGGCGGCTTGGCGGCCGCGGCGATGGAATTCGAGTCCAGCTTCACACCGGCGATGGCGACACTGGCGTCGAGGAGAGCAGCCAGGGCGGCCAGACCAAGCGCAGAGAAGCGCACGAGACACCTCGCATTCATCTGTGATCAGACCGAATGGGACGGGCGACTATACCGCCCTGCCGCGAGGCCTCGCCATTCAGGCTTCCATACCTCGGTTGCGTCGCAACGGGGCTCGTGCAATGTTCCTTATCGTCAAACAGCCCTGGCCAGCCTGCCTGTCGAAGCTTTCAGATCCGGCGCTCGGCGCCGGGGCCTGCAAGAGGGGCGGGGCACTCCGCCGCGAAGGCTCCACGCAAATGCCTTGCTCGTGCTCCGAATCAGCGTGTGCGCGACCAAGACGACCGAGTACAAGTGCTCAAGATGGCTGACCCGAGCGAGCATGCTGGACGCCCGGTGTTGACGCCTGGCCTCGAAAAGGCGCCATGGCACGCCGCCTCGCCCCGCGCCGTGCGCCGGGGGTGGTCGGGCGCGCTCGTCCTGTGGCTGAGCCTCCTTGCCGGGCCGGTATTCGGGGCGGAGGTCCTGGCCATCAGCGACCCCAAGATCAATCAGCATCAGGAAGCCCTCGCCGCAGCGCGACAAGCCCTCGGTCAGGCGGGGAATCACACGGTGGCCGAGGTCGATGCGACTGCCGCGGGCTTCGCCGAGCGGATCAAGGCCCATCCCCCCGACCTCATCCTCGCGGTGGGCCAGAAAGCGCTTCTGCTCGCTCAGGAGGCGGCCCCGAACATTCCCACTGTCTTTTGCCTCGCCCTCGAGCGCAGCGCCAAGGTGTCCAAGACGGTGACCGGGGTGCCTCTCGACATCCCCGCATCCAAGCAGCTCGGCCGCTTCAAAGAAGCGTACCCGGCGCTCAAGCGCCTTGGCGTGCTCTACGATCCGCAGGTCTCGGGGCCGTTCGTCGAGCAGGCCTCGAAGGCGGCGGCTGCCCTGGGCTTGACGCTGGTGACCCGGCCCATAGGGGAGGCCAAGGAGCTGCGGAGCGCCGTGGCCGACATCATCCCCAACATCGATGCGCTCTGGCTTCTGCCCGATCCGCGAATCATCACCAAAGAGGTGTTCAACTACCTGCTCGTCTTCACTCTGGAGCGACGCACGCCGCTCCTCGGCTTTCTCGACAGCTTCACCAAGGCCGGGGCCTTGCTCTCCCTGTCACCCGACTACACCGAGAGCGGGAAGGCGGCGGGCGAGCTCGCAGGGGAGATCCTCTTGAGACCCCAGGAGAAGAGGCTTCCGCTGCCTCCTCCCGTCTACAGCCCTGGGCTCTTGAGCGTGAATCAGCGCACGGCAGCCCAGCTCGGTATCCGAATCCCCGACAAGGTCCTGGCCAGTGCTCGCCAGCTGTATTGAGTGTCCTGCGAACCCTCGAGAGCCCGAATGCAGCGCTTGCGACTCGCCCGATTCGTCCCGCGCTCGCTGCGCCTGCAATCGGTGGTTCTGCTCGCGCTCGCGATCGGGCTGACGGCACTCCTGGTGGTCACGGTCTTCCTCCCGAGGTCGATGGAGCAGTTCAAGGCCGAGCTGGACAAGCGCGGACGGGCGATGGCTGCGACCCTGGAGAAGCGTTCGGATCTGAGGCTGGCCATCTTCCAGCAAGATGCGGCCGCGGCGACCGGCATCCTCGAGGCCGTCGCCAGCAGCGACGAGGACATCGAGTACGTGGCGATCCTCTCGGCGGCCCACCAGCCCATCGCGTCGATGGACGCGCAGTCGCTGAAGGCCGTGCGCGCCGAGCGGGTCGCGGCGCACGAGGAGGCCGCCCGGCAGGAGCGCATGGTGGGCCAGGCGCGCCACCACTTCGGAGAGCGCGCGAAC
>JACRCT010001108.1 GCA_016218885.1 Deltaproteobacteria bacterium
CTCCGAGGCGGCGCACCTCGCCGGTGCCGGCCTCACCCAGCCACAGCTCCACCGCGTCGCCCGAGGTGTTGTGAAAGACGAAGCGCTTGCCGTCGGCCGACCAGCTGAAGCCGTCTGCGCAGCCGCCGGCGGGCAGGGTCACCTTCGTTTCCTTGCTGGAGCCGACGTCCACCAAGGCAGCGGTCAGCGCGCAGGGCGCCACGCCGTAGCCACCCGGGGTATCGTGCTTGCGGCGCGTCTTCGGTTCCACGCGCACGCCGGCGAGCTTCAAGAACGGCTCGGCCACCTGGGTGATGGGCGGGTAGATCACGTACGAGACGAGCAGAATGCGATCGCGCGTCGGGCTCACCATCGGGTTGGGCGGCGGCGCGGCGTGCAGCACGTCGAGCACTTCCTTCGGGGGCTGGTTGTAGCCGGAGGGCGCCTCCGCCAGGGCAGCGGCGCATAAGGCCATGAGGAAGGAAGCCAGGGTGCGCTCAGCCGAAGCGGTCATCAGCGCAAGCTATCAACTCCCAGCTCGCACTCACCAAGTGCGAGCTTAGCGGTCCTCCCGGGCATGCCAGAGCCGAAGCACGACGACGTCGGTGTCTCGCAGCTCATAGCGGAGCTCGTAGTCCCCCACGAAGATGCGCCGCACCTCCCGGCGCGAGTAGCGTCGCAGCCGCTCGCCGATGCGTGGGAGCTCGGTGAGTCGTTCAGCTCCTTTGATCAGCACCTCGACGATCGTGTGCGCTCGCACAGGGTTGACGGGCTCCATGAACGCGTAGAGCCGTTCGAGATCCTGAAGCGCCTTGCGCGTCCAACGCAGACTCATCAGCGCCTGCGCGGCCGCTTCGGGAGGCTCGCCGCCCAGCGCACGACTTCCTCATGGGGCTCGGTCTGCCCAGCATCGACCTCTGCGAGGGCCTCCAGCGTGAGCTCGTGCCGAGTGCGCTCCAGCGCCAGGTACTGCTCCAGCGCCGCCTTGAGGATCCAACCCCTCGGACGGTCGAGGCGCTCCGCGACGGAGTCGTCCTCCTTCGCGAGAGCTGACGGAACATGGGTGGTCAGGACACGGTGGCTCATGATTCGTCAACCTCCATCAGGTTGATTAGACCACGCGAGGACGCTTCACCACCAGACGCCGCCCCGCCGCTCGGGAGCTCTGGTCAGCGCCGATAGAGCAGGAAGAGCGTGGCGTCGAGCGAGAGGCCGAAGCGGAACCATGCCGCGCCGCCCGGGGTTGCTGCACCCGTGTCAGCGTCGTACCCGAAGCCTGCCGTGAGCATGGCCGGCGCACCGAAAAGGCCCAGGCGCACGTGAAGGCCAGGGCTGAGCGACTGAAAGGGCCTGACCACGCCGCCCTCGTGGTTCACGTACGAGGAGTAGCCCGCGAGATCGAGCAGCTGCGCGAACACCCCGAAGTGGAACAACGCGCTCTGCGCGAACGAGAGGTCGATGCCCAGGGGCACGACGACCCGCGGCGTGAGGCCGGTCTTGAAGTCCGTCGATCCGCCAAAGCCGAGCATGCCCCCCAGGGTGACCACCGGCGCGGCCTCCGACCGGTACTTGGTGCGCCAAGTGCCCGCAGGGCTCGCCGCTGCCAGCACGGCGGCCTTCACGTCGTCGCTGCTCTGAGCGCCGACGATCGCCACCACCAGTCCGCCATAGCGCAGCAGCTGGTCCGGCAACGTCATGCACGGCGCGCGCGCGCACATGTTCCCCGACGTCTGGTGCATCAACAGCTCCTGAAAGAGCGAAGGGAGGTTCCCCGACATCGCGGTTGACGCGAGTGAGACCACGCCGCGCGCCTGGGCCAACGCCCCGCGCAGCTTCGGCTCGACATCGCCGCCGAGGTCCTTCACCAGGGTGAGGGCGACCTCCACGGCGTCGAGCGCGGTGGTGGTGCGCAGGGCCACCTCGCGGGCGATCTGCGCCATCTTCTCCGGCTGCGTGCCCGTCGTGGGCATGGGCGCCGATAGCTTCTTCAGCTCCTCGAGCAGTTCCGCGGTCGCGACCGCCGAGGCTCGCAGCTCAGGGAGGTGCTCCGTCCACCGCTTGAGCGCCGCCGCGTTCGCCTTTGTCTGGAGCACCCCCTGGCAGGCGCTCGCCTGCAGCGACACCAGCATGCTCGCCAGTGACTGCTCGATGCGCGAGGGGAAGGGGCGCATGCCCTGGGCCGCCTCTTCGACCGCGGTAACTGCTCGCAGGCGCGCGGCCGGCTGCGAGACGACACAGCCGAGTGCCTTCACCTTGGTCGAGGGGAGCTCACCGAGCGAGGTGCCGTAAGTCTCGAGCGCGCGCAGCGGGTGCGTCCCTTCGACGATGTCATCGACGAGCTGCTTCGTCGGCTCCGCGGTGCCCTTGAACTCGCTCCAGCCTCCTTCGCCGGTGGCTCGCCCCACGGCGAGGAACGCGGCGCGCCCTGGGAAGCCACGAAGGTCGGCTTCGAGGGAGCGCTGCAAGAGCGCCAGCGAGGCCAGCGCTCCCGAGCCCAGCCCTCCTGAGAACGCACCTGCCCTGGCTGCGGCGCAGGTCGCGGGCAGCCAATCGCGCAAGGACGGGCCCTCGTTGGGACACAGCTTCTCCGCGACCTGCTCGAGCACGAAGGCGGTCGCTTCCTTCTCGGCGCGCTCCTCGATGGCCTTCCCCAGGCCCGCGAGCACCTTGTCGAGGAGCGCTGCGAGATCGACCCCCGGCAGCACTCCGGGCACCGCGTCGAGGCCCAGCAGGCTGTTCTTTGATTCTGAGCCCGAGAGGCCGTTGAAGCGGTCCGGAGCGGCCAGCGTGGCTCGGTACTCGGACAGCGGAGCCGTCAGCAGCGAGGGATCGAGTAGCCACGCGGCCATCGCCCGCGGC
>JACRCT010001109.1 GCA_016218885.1 Deltaproteobacteria bacterium
CGGCCTGGCCGGCGCGGGTCTCGGCCTCCTTCTGCTTGAATTCCGCCTGGCGGGCATGGGCCTCGGCGGCCTCGCGGTCTGCCTGCTCCTTCTGGAACCCGGCCTGGGCGTCGATGGCCTTGCGGTTGGCGCCGTTGAGATCTTCACGCAGCCGCTTGGCCTCGGAGACGGCCTGGGCCTCGCGCTGCCCCAAGGCCTCGCGCAGGCGCGTGACCTCAGCCTCCAAGGGCGAGAGCTGGCCTTCGAGCCGTTCGACCTCGTCCCGGAGCCTGTCGCACTCATCGTCGAGCGCCGCCTCGTTGCCCTGGGCCTCGGCGAGCTTCGCCTGGCCCTCCTCGCGGCGCGCGCGCTCCTCGGAGAGGGCCTGCTCGGCCGCCTTGAGCCGTTGGTCCTGCTCGGCCTGGAGCGTCTGCAGCGCCTGGCGGTGCCCCTCGGCTTGCCGTTGCACCTGGGCTGCACCGGAGGCCTTGAGCGCCTCGAGCTCCTGGGCATGCCGGGCGTCGAGCGTCTCGCGCTCCCGGCGGGACTGGTCTCGGTCCGCCTCGGCGGTGGCGCGAAGGGTGTCGCGCTCCTTGGCCAGGGTGACCGTCTGGTCGCGCAGCGCGTCGCGCTCCTGGGCGATCTCGGCGTTGCGCGCCTGCTCGGCGGCGAGGTCTGCCTCCAGCTCCGAGCACTGTGCGGTGGTGGCCTCGAGGTCGGTCTCGGCGGCGTCGCGCTGTCCGCAGAGGCTGTCACGCTCCTCGGCGAGCTTGGCGAGCTCTGCCCGGACTCCGGCCAGCTCTGCGGCACTCCGCTCCGCGGCCTGGGAGGCTGCCTCGATGCGATTGTCGGCCTCCCGGAGCTTGCTCTCGAGGTCGCCGACCAGCCCGGCGAGCGCCTCGAGGCGCTCCTGGGCCATTCGCAGCGCCTCGCGGGCCCCGTCGAGCTCCTTCTCCTTGGCGGCGAAGGATGCCCGGTCGGCCGTCTGCGCCTTCTTCAGCTCGAGGACCTGCGTCTCCAGCTCGGCCAGGGCGCCCGCGAGATCCTTGCGGTCGGCCTCGTTGGCGTGCAGCTCCTCCTGGAGCTCATGGAGGTGGGCCTGGCTGGCCTCCATTCGCGACTGCTGCGCGGACAGCTCGGCTCGAGCCTGCTCGAGCTCGGCGGAACGCTCTCCCCAAGCCGCCCGCGCCTTCTGCAGCGTCTCGGTCTTCTGGCGCAGGACCGTGCGCAGGTACTCCATCTTCTCGTCGGGAGAGCCCGACTTGGGCATCCGCGGCTCGGGCGGCTCGGCGAAGGGGTCGGGGCTGCCGGTCCCTTGGCGCGCCATCGGCTTGGGCGCGGTCGTGGCCGCCGGCACCAGCGGCTGGGTGCCGGTCTTGTTCCTGGGCAGGGGAGGAGGGAGCTTGCCCTTCTCGCCCTCGCCAGGCGACTCGCCAGAGGCCTTTCCCTTGGGATCGGCGGCGTCTTTGGGTGGCGCCATGAGCGGGAGTCTACCCCGAGCCCCATCGAAATCGAGAACGTCGACCAATCAGGGAGGACGAGCTTCCCCGAGTCGGCTTGCGAAAAGGGGTCTAGGACTCGCCCACGTGAGAGGGGAAACCGCAGGCGATCAGGAGAGCTCGCTCGACTTCCGACCAGCGGGTCACCGGGAAGGTGGTGACGATGGGACCGAGTCGAGAGCGCTGGGCCAAGCTGACGTGGTCGAAATTGAGCGCGCACGCGACCGGCATACCCTCGTCTTCCGACAGCAGCACCTCCGTGGAAAGCCCGCGGATGGTACGCGTCACCGGGACGACGATGATCTTGTTCAACGCTTCGATCACGTCTTGCCGGGTCAGCAGGAGGACGGGCCGGCGCTTGTCTGGAGCTGCGAACGTGTATCAGCGGATCTCACCGCGGCGCATCGAAGCTCTCCCATCCCTCGCTGTCCCAGGCGAGCGGCTCGTCGTCCGACGAGAACTCGCCATTTCCGGGCGGTTCCGCTCGCCATGCCTGAGCATCTGAAGCGCCGCCAGACGATGCGGCACGCAGCGCCAGACGGGCGAGGCGCACCTGCTCCTCGTGTGGCAGCTTCAGAACGAGGGGAAGCAAATCCTGAGCTGAGAGCGGGGTGCCCATGGCGTCCTCCTGCAGCGTCGATTTGAATGTATGCCACTTCGGGCTCCCGTCGCATTTTCCCGACTGGCACCGCCGAGGAAAGGCAGGGTTTGGGGGAGGTCCGCGCACCAGACGGGCGTTGCGCTCCCGCAGCTCCCGCTCCATCGCGCGGATCAGCGCGCTGCCGGCGCCTTTGCCTCGCGCCCCGGGGCGGCCGAGGCTATCCAGTACAGTCCCAGGTGCAGTCGGTGAGGGGCGTCGGGCCGAAGCTGATGTAGCCCGCCATCCGGCCGTCGAGCTCGGCGACGTGGGCGTGGTAGCCCGAGGCCTTGGGGTCACTCAGAGCGAGCCGGGCCAGCTCCAGGGCGCAGCCTGCCTCGGCCGGCCGGAGCTCGACGATTCCCTCGAGCATCCGGGCCAGCGGCTCCGAGCCCTTCACCGTCATGGGACGGACGTGCATAGCGGCTCATGGCGATCTCCACGAGCCGCCACACGAGCGACTCGTAGTCGATTCCAGCGGCCTGCGCGGCGCGGGCGAAGCCAGCGTCCAGGCTCAGGTCGCAGTTGGGGTTGACCTCGATGACGTAGGGGCTTCCGTCGGCCGCCAAGCGGATGTCGACGCGCCCATAGTCGCGCAGCTCCAGAGCCTCGAAGGCGCCGCGGGCGACCTGGCGAACGCGGTCCAGCGCCTGGGGGTCGAGCCGGCAGGGTACCGAATGGGTGGCCTGGTACTCGGGGGCCGCCTCGTCCCACTTGGCGGCGTAGGTCACGACGTGCGGATGCGCGGGATCGAGGTGGCTGAAGTCGATCTCGTGGATGGGCAGAATCTCCGGCGGGGCGCCCCAAAGCCCCACGTTCAGCTCTCGCCCGTCGATGAAGCGCTCCACCAAGGCTGGCTGGCGGTGCTCGGTCAACACTCTCTCGCAGGCCCAGGCGAGCTCGGAGCGGGTCTTCACCAGCGAGCGCCGGTCGATGCCGATGGAGGCGTCCTCGTGGGCCGGCTTCACGATGGCCGGCAACGGCACGTCGAGCTTGTCGAGGGCGTCCAGGCGCTCGATCAGCTGCCACTCGGGGGTAGGGATGCCCCGGGCGCGCAGGATCTCCTTGGCCTTGTGCTTGTGCAGAGCCAGGGCGAGGGCGAGCGGGCCCGACCCCGTGTAGGGAACCCGCAGCAGGTCGAGGAGCGCGGGGACGATGAGCTCTCCGCGGGCGTCTCCACCGAATGACTCGCACAGGTTGACGATCAGATCGGGCGCGGCGTCGAGGAAGTCGTCGGAGAAGCCGAAAGCGTCGGCCCCCACCGGGAAGGCGAAGACGGCCGCTCCCCGGGCGGCGAGGGCGCGCTCGAAGGAGGCCACGACACCCAGGATGGCGTCCTGGCTGCTGCGGTTGACCCCCGGGGACAGGTGGCTGAAGTCATCGTTGTAAAGGATGGCGATGCGCATGGATCTCCTAGAGCACCGAACAGTTTGACGGGCCGAGTGAAATCGATGAGTTGCGAGCAGCCCGAGGCGCGACGAGGGAAGCTACTGGTAGTAACTGAGCGAGGAGCAACGAAGGGATGCGACGCAAATCGGCGATTTCGCGACGGGAGTCAGACTGTTCGGTGCTCTAGGTCGGGGCGGGGCCATGGGCCCGGCAGGAAAAGCAGGCGCTCTGCCATCGACGGCTTGAGGCCGCTCGGGTATCGGACGCGGCTGGAAGGTTCGTTCGATCCCAGGTGGTTCTAGCAGCCTGTCCCAAGTGCCAGCAAGCCGTCGTCGGGATGCGACCAGAGAGGTTCCAGGCCCGCGGCGAGTCAGTGCTTGGTGAAGCGGGCCGCGGCGTCGGGCTGTCGCGGGTCGAGCTTCTCGCGCAAGCAGAAGGCGAGGTAGCTGGCCAGGATCTCCACGACCGGGGCGAAGGCACGCCGGGTCTCGGGGCCGTCGCTCTCGAAGAGCACCGCCACCTGCCCCGCGGCCTGGATGTCTCCCAGCAGCGACAGGCCGGTGTGGATGAGCTTGAGGCGCTCCTTGTTGACACCGAGCAGACCGCGCTCCTTCTCCTGCCCGGCGACATAGAGCAGGGTGAGGGCGGCGAGCGCGCGCGCGTGATGTGCCGCAGGGAAGCGGGCGACGAGGTCGTGGGCGAAGCGCACCAGGTGCGAGCGGTCCGCGCCCTTCCCGGCGGCGAAGGACTGGGCGCCCACCACCGACTGCTCCGGGTCGGGGACCCGGCCCAGCGCCCTCTCGGCGTAGGCCCAGAAGGCCCTCGTCTCGGGCGCCAGGGGAACCTCGACCTCCTCGGATGATGAGGGAGAGGCGGGGCGGGCCGAGCGGGCGGGCCCCGCCGAGATCGCGTCTTGCGGCGGCGGGGGGGGGCGGGGGAGGCTCCTCCTCTTGGACCTCGAGGATCTCCTGGATCTCCTCGATGAGCTCGGTCGGAGTGGCCAGCCGCGCAGAGAAATGGGGCGGCTGCGGTGCCGCCGGATCGGTCTGCGCGGTGGGTTGCCGATCGAGGGGTTCTGGCTGCTCGGTCGGCGCGTTCCGCTGCAGGGCGACGAAGTCCGCCACCACCGGCCGGATGCGCATCCAGCGCTGCTCGAGCTCGGGGCTGCCCGCGATCAGCACGTTGGCCAGGCGGGAGTCGTGGAAGGCCTCCAGCAGCACGCCGACGTGCTGGGGAAGCGCCTGGCGCGCCTGCGCGTCCCGAAGCAGGGCGAGCTCGAGGGTGAGCACACAGGTCGCGAAGACCGCCCGATCTCCGCCCAGCAGTGCCAGCTCATTGAGGCAACGGCGTGCCTCGACGAGGTTGGGCAATGCTGCCAGGCCCGTGGAGACCAGATGGTCTACGAGGCGCTCCGTCTTGATGCGCATGCTGCCCGAGGGCATGGTCGGTTTGGCTCCAGAGCGGCCAATGATAGCGCTTTCGCGCTCTTGGCACGATCACTCCGACAGGGCCTCGTCCGCGGCGGCCAGCGTGTGGGCAATCTCGGCTTCGCCGTGAGCGAGGGAGACGAACGCCGCCTCGAACTGCGAAGGCGGCAGGTAGACCCCGCGATCGAGCATGCCGTGGAAGAAGCGGCCGAAGCGCGCGGCGTCCGCCTTCTTGGCGGAGGCGTAGTCGAAGGGGGGCTCGGGGGCGAAGAAGAGGGTGAGCATGCTGCCCACGCGGTTGACGGAGGCCTTCAGGTGGTGAGCTGCGGCGCGCTCCCGAAGCCCCTGGGCAAGCCGTGCGGCGGTGCCCTCGAGGCGCTCGTAGACACCCGGGCGGGCAAGCTCCTTGAGCATGGCGATGCCGGCTGCGGTGGCGAGCGGATTCCCCGAGAGAGTGCCGGCCTGGTACACCGGCCCTTCCGGAGCGATCCGCGCCATGACGTCCGCCCGCCCGCCATAGGCGCCCACCGGCAGGCCGCCGCCGATGATCTTGCCGAAGGTCGTCAGGTCGGGCTTCAGGCCGTAGAGCGCCTGGGCGCCGCCGAAGTGGACGCGGAAGCCGGTCATCACCTCGTCGCAGATGAAGAGCGCCCCGTGCCTCTGGCACAGGTCGGCCAGGCCCTGCAGATAGCCGTCGCGGGGGACGAGCACGCCCATGTTTCCGACCACGGGCTCGATGATGAGGGCGGCGATCTGCGCTCCCCGGTGGGCGAAGAGCTCGCGGGCGCGCTCGAGGTCGTTGAAGGGCAGGGTGAGGGTGAGCCGGGCGAGGTCGGCGGGTACGCCTGGAGAGTCGGGCAGGCCCAGGGTCTCCACGCCGCTGCCAGCCTTGACGAGCAGGCTGTCGACCGCGCCGTGGTAGCAGCCCTCGAACTTGACGATGAGATCGCGCCCGGTGAACCCGCGGGCGAGGCGGATGGCAGCGGTGGTCGCCTCGCTTCCCGAGGAGACGAGCCGCACCTTCTGGACCGAGGGCACTGCGGCGCGGATGAGCTCGGCGAGCTCGATCTCCCGCTCGTGTGGCGCGCCGAAGCTGGTGCCGCCCTGCGCCGCCTCGGCGATGGCCTCGGTGACCGGGCGTGGGGCGTGGCCGAAGATGAGCGGCCCCCAGGAGCCGACGTAGTCGACGTAGCGATGGCCGTCCACGTCGGTCAGCCAGGCGCCAGCCCCGCTCTTGAAGAAGACCGGCTCCCCTCCGACTCCGCGGAAGGCGCGGACGGGCGAGTTGACCCCGCCCGGCATCAGGGCGCGAGCCTTCTCGAAGAGGGCGTGGCTGCGAGGACGGTCCATGGGTCACCTCGTAGGCAGGGTGTCGGTGCGGCGAGAATCTAACAGCGAGGCAGGTGCGAAGCTTCGGGCTGGAGGAGCCTCACAGGGCGAAGAGCAGGACGGCCGACGGCTCAGTACACCTCACGCTCGCCCGGCAGCAGGCCGTGGAACTCGGGCCAGGCCGCGGAGTGGTCGAACTTGTCGGGCATGCGGCGCACCCCCATGCGGCGGCGCAGCCGGGCGATCTCCGCCTGGATGCCCATCGGGTTGGGGTGGGCCTTGAGCGCCTCGACCAGCACCTCGACCGCCTTGGCGTCCTCCCCCAGCTCCGAGTAGACCCGCGCCTGCTCGACCCTCGCCACCGGGGCCAGCGCGTCGTCCGGCCAGCGGCGGAGCAGCTGGTCATAGGCTTCGATGGAGCGCTTCTTCTGGCCCTGTGCCGCGAGCGCCTCGGCCGCCAAGAGCTGCGCCTCGATGGCCCAGCGGCTCTCCGGGTAGCGCGTCTGCAGCACTCTGGCTTCCAGCAGGACCTGGTCGAAGTCGCCCAGCTCGAAGTAGCCGGAGATGGCCTGGTATTGGTACCGGTCGGCGTCCGGGCCCTTGGGGAAGGATTGGACCAGAGCGGTCAGCTCGGCGACGGCGGCGCGCCGCTCCCCGAGCGCGCGGTAGATCTCGGAGAGCGTGGCCCGGGCCTCCAGAGCCTCGTCGGCGTCGGGGAAGTGGTTGACGAGTGAGCGGTAATGCTCGATGGCGCGGGGGAAGCGCTTGAGCTCCAGGAAGCAGACGTCGCCAGCGCCCTTGAGCGCCGGCAGAAGGAAGGCGCGCACCTTCTGCGGGTCCTTCTTCGCGAGCAACGACAGCACCTCCTCGTACTGGAGGAGGGCCTTCTCCGGCTGGCGCTGGAACGACAGCTCCCGCGCCCTCTCCAGGTGCGCGGCGGGATCGCCCACGCATCCGGCGAGCGTCAGTCCCAGAGCTGCCAGTGCCCACGCGCGCATCGCTCACTTTTTGGCCTGGGTGGGGACCCGATTGCAAGGGGAAGGGCTTGCCCGCGCCGCGGGCGCGTGCGAAGAGAGCCCCGTGTCCAAGCCCTACGACCCCAAAGACTTCTACTATCGCAAGGCCAAGAAGGAGGGCCTGCGCGCCCGCTCGGCCTTCAAGATCGAAGAGATCGCCGAGCGCTTCCACCTGCTGCGCAAGGGGATGGCGGTCCTCGACCTGGGAGCGGCGCCTGGCGGCTGGCTGCAGGTGATGGGCGAGCAGATCGGCCCCACCGGGGTGGTGGTGGGCGTGGACCTGGTGCCCATCGCCTCCATCGGCAAGAGCTGGGTCAAGACCGCGGTGCTCGACATCAGGGCCCCGGACTTCGCCCAGCAGCTCAGCGTGCTGCACCCCAGCGGACGCTTCGACCTGGTCACCAGCGACATGGCTCCCAAGACCAGCGGCATCAAGGACGTCGACGAGGCGCGCTCCTTGGAGCTCTCCTCCCTCGCGCTCGAGACCGCCAGGAAGACCCTGGCCCCAGGAGGGCACTTCGTCTGCAAGGTCTTCATGGGCAGCGGCTTCGACGAGTACCTCAAGACGGTCAAAGCGGCCTTCGCCCGCACCAAGGTCGTGCGCCCCGAGGCGACCCGCGAGCGCTCCTTCGAGCACTACGTGGTCGCGCTCGAGCTCAAGAGGTAGCTCGGATATCTCGTGCGGATACGTTTCCGGGTAGCGACAGAGACGGCAGTCTCCGAGCCACTCCAAGGCCAGAACCCGGAAACGGCTTCGGACGCGTAGCACGGGAGCCAACGCGAAACAGGGCGCCGGGAGCAGTGACGGATCGACCCGTCAAAGCCCTCGACGCCCCTGCAGTCGCGTCGATCCTCGTGGGCCAGGAGCGAGGTCGGCCGAGCACCGCCGACCTCGTTCTCAAGCACCTCTGCCGTCAGCTACTTACACAGCTTCACGCCGACGACTCGGTCCGACGCGGTGCAGGTCTTCGATCCGCTGCAAGTAGGATGGGCATCGTCGCAGTACTGGAAGCAACGGTACTCGAAGTTGGGCCCTGTTCCGTCGACGGCGAAGCAGTCGTGCCCGGGGGCGCACAGCTCGAGCATGGAAGAGCAGTCGGCGCCCTCCAGCAGGCGGCCGCCCGGCCAGCATGAGAACGTCCCCTCCTCGGGGTCCAGGTAGTACCAGCCCTCGTCGGCGTCGCACCCCGCCGAGGAGACAGGATCGCACTCACCCTCCAGGCAGACGCCAATCTCGATGCCCTTGTCGTACCAAGGGTACTGGCAGAACGCACCTTCCTGAGTGCAGGCCTGGGAAGGCGTGCAGTACGCCGCGCAGGTGTACCCGCTGGTCTCGTAGACGCAGTGGTTTCCTGCCTGGCACCAGTCCACCTCGCAGGTAGCGCCCGTAGCCGCAGGGCCGGTGGCTACACACGCGTAGGCCTTGCCGGCGAAGACATCGCACTGCTTGCCGTCGGGGCAGCCGGTGCCCGCGTTGCCGACGCCCGGCGTGCAATCGTCGCCCACGCAGATGCCGCCCGTGGCCTCGCTATAGGAAACGCAGACCTGCTTCGTGGGATTGGGGCAAGTGACCAGGGGGTCGCTCGAGCACAGGGTCCAGCAGACGTCGCCGCTGCCATTCATGTCCTGGCAGGCCAGGCCCGCGGCGCAGTTGTCGGGGCTGGTGGTGCACGGCTGGCCCAGCGCCACGTTGCCGGCGGTTCCGCAGACGAGGTTCCAGTCTTCATTCAGCCGGCAGGCCTTGCCCGCGCCACACTCGTTGCCATTGAGGGTGCAGTCGGTCCCGCCGGTGCCTCCGTCGGCCGGGGTGGCGGCGTCGGGGCGGGTCTGGGGACCCGTGTCGGTCCCGAGCTCGGCTGCGTCCCGCGCGCCGGCATCCAGACCCGGAGCCTCGGCGTCAGCGGGCCCGAGCGCTTCTGCGTCGAGGCCAATGTCTGGCGAGGTGGTCGACTCCTCCCCGCAACCGATGACGGGCAGCGCGAAGAAAACAGCAGCGAGACACGACAACCCACGCATTCGACTCATCGCAGCCTCACGTGTTGGTGTGGTTCGACCCCTCGCCGGCCAGGGGCGCAAGAAGGCCAATACCTTACTGCACCAGGCTGGTGGAGAGAAGGCCGCAGCAAAGGCGTGCAGAGACGCGGCCTTCGTCAGGCTCGCCACCACCAGCCATCCTCAACTCCGGGTCCCAGCCATTCCCAGGTAGCGGCGGCAGATGGGCGAAGAGGCTGCTCGCTCAGGCGGTCCGCTTGCGCGTCTGCGCGGTGTAGGTGCTCTCGAAGATCCGGTCGGCGTTGGCGACCTCGAACCCCTCGCGGCGGTGCTCGCGCCGCAGCTGGTGGCGGGGGAGCCGCGCGAACTGGTCCAGCACCAGGCGCTCGGCGAACTCGACGTATGAGCCCGCGATGAGTTGGCGCTCCTCGCCTCCGCCCCCATCAGCGAAGGGGGCCTCGACCAGCGCGGCCACGGTGGAGCTCTGCTTGAGCTTGCCGTCGCGGTCCACCTTCATCTTTCCGCCCGAGTCGTTGAGCCGGAAGCCGTTGCGCTCGAGGAAGGCGTTGAAGGCCTCGAGGGTGTCCCACCCCGGCGGCAGGGCGTGCACGGCGATCGTGAAGTGGTTCAGGTAGTAGCGGTTGTAGATCGCCCAGGCGGCGTACTCGCTCTCGGCCAGCAGCGCCGCATAGTCGCTCCAGGTCGGCGTGCGCCACAGCGGCCGGTGGAGGAACTCGATCACCTTCCGGGGGTCGTCGAGGTCCAGCCCGTCCACCGGGTCGGCCTGGATCGCCCCGGTGTACGAGCTCACCAGAGCCTGGGACCGAGCAGACAGATCGCCCACCCGCAGCTCGCTGATGAAGATCCGCGGAGAGGTCGGGTCCGGCGGCGAATACCACCGCGCGTCCAGCTTCTTGGCGGCGAAGTGGAAGCGATCGCGGCGCTGATAGCCCAGGTGCAGGAAGACGCGCTCGAGCGAGGTGAGGCCCAGGTTGGGCACGCCCAGCGTGCGGAACGCGATGTGGTCGTTCTCGATGTCGGAGGGCGAGTGGATCGCCCCTTCGCGCTGCAGCGCGGTGAGGATGGCGTCGACGTCCGGGACGTTGGCGCGGTAACGCACCATCAGGCCTGCGAGGACGGTCTGGAGCGGGCTCATGCCATCAAATAAGCCCTGGCAGCGGTCGCGGGCCGCAAAAAATGAAGGTCCTCGCCAGGCCCAATCCCTTTCGGAAGCCCGGCCGGCGAAGCGAGCGCCCAGCCTTCGGTTGCTTGCGCGGAGCTGGGGGCCGCATCAGGGGAGGCTCTGTGCGCGCCTGGCGCGGAAGACCACATTTCAGATGGCCTCCGTCGGTGATGTCAGGGGCAGGGAGGCTGCACCATGAACGACCGGAGTCTGGGCTACCGATTCGAGGGGTTGGCACGGGAGCAGGGCTCGGAAAGCGATTCTTTCGTCGCTCGGGTCTCCGGAACCCTGGCTTGGCCAGGCGGACGTCCCACGGCCGATCTGTACGAGTCGCGCGACGCGCTCTTCGTGAAGGTGGAGATAGCGGGGATGGACGAGGAGCAGCTGCGGGTCGAACTGCGCGAAGGGGACACCCTGGTGGTCGAGGGGGAGCGTCCCTGGCGCAAGCCCGAAGGGGTCATCCGCTTCCACGCCGTGGAGATCCCCTACGGCCGCTTTCACGTGGAGATCGCCGTCCCCAGTCGCCTCGATCGCGACCGGCTGGAGGCCTCCTACGACCAGGGCATCCTCCTGGTGCGGCTCCCCAAGACCGCCCCGTCGCAAGGCGGCTGAAAGGCCAGGCGCCCGCTCGGGGTCTGCCGAAGTCGTGCCTGCGCCTCAGGTTCCTTCTTGAGGAGGCGCCGCGAGCAGCGGCGATTCCCCGTTGGTCTAGGAAGGGGGCAGCCTTGGCGCCCGAAGACACCCGTTCACCCGCCGGCGACAACATCCCTGCCATCCCCGATGCGCTTCCGGTGCTCCCCCTGCGGGAGACGGTGATCTTCCCCTTGGCCATCGCCCCGCTGGCCATCGGCCAGGAGCGCTCCATCCGCCTCATCGACGACGCGATGCGCGCCAACCGTCTGGTGTGCGTCGTGGCGCAGCGCACCGCCGACGCGCCTGCCGCCAGCCCGGCCGACCTCTACGAGGTGGGCACCGCCTCCATCGTCCACCAGCTCTTTCGCGCTCCCGACGGGTCGCTGCGCGTCATCCTGCAAGGCCTTGCCCGGGTGCGGCTGGTCGGGATGGTGCAGACCGAGCCCTACTTCGTCTCCCGGCTCCTGCTCGCCTCCGAGATCGTCGTGACCGACCTGGAGGTCGAGGCGCTCTCGCGCGCCGCGCGCGACCTCTTCACGCGCCTGGTGGCGGTGGTCCCGGACCTGCCCAACGAGCTCGCTTCCGCGGTGGAGGGGCTGTCCAATCCGCGCGAGATCGCCTACCAGATCGCCGCTGCGGCGCCCCTGGGCACCTCCGACCGCCAGACCCTGCTGGAGCTCGACTCGGTGCACGACAAGCTGCGACGGCTCATTGAGCTGCTGCAGCACGAGCTCACCGTGCGCGAGATGGGCCGCCAGCTCACCCAGGAGACCCACCAGGAGCTGAGCAAGGCGCAGCGCGAATACTTCCTGCGCGAGCAGCTCAAGACCATCCA
>JACRCT010001110.1 GCA_016218885.1 Deltaproteobacteria bacterium
ACGCTCCTGCGCTTCGGCGAACGGCTCGCTGCGCCTGCGGTGCTCTACCCGCAGGGGGACCAGGATCTCCTCGCCGTCTCGCGTCACCGCGACGCTCTCGCGCGGCACTACCGGTTCGCGCTTCCCTCGGCCGAGCTGGTCGAGGACCTGGTCGACAAGCTTCGCTTCGCCGCCCTGGCGGAGCGAGGCGGGCTGCCAGTCCCCGCGACCCGATGCTGGCGGCGCGGCGAGCCTGGGAGCTTCGACTGGCAGCGATTCCCCTGCGTGGTGAAACCCGCCTCGCGCATCGAGTGGTTCGGCTCGCCTCTCCAGAGGTCCGCGGCGGGGGGCACCCAGAAGGCGATCCTAATCGAGTCCGCCCTGGAGCTGGCACGCTTGGCGCCGCTGCTGGAGCAGCACGAGACCGACTTCGTGATCCAGGAAGCGGTGCCGGGCGGCGAGGAGCAGATCGTGAGCTACCACGCCTATGTGCGCCCCGACGGCAGCACGGTGGCCGAGTTCACGGGTCGCAAGCGCCGCACCGCGCCGCGCACCTATGGATTGAGCAGCTTCGTGGAGATCACCGACGACCCCGAGGTGCGGCGCGCCGGCCGCGAGGTCCTCGACCGCTTGGCGCTGCACGGGGTCGCCAAGCTCGACTTCAAACGGCACCCCGAGACGGGTGAGCTGTTCCTCCTCGAGATCAACCCTCGCTTCACCCTCTGGCACTACCCCGCCGCCCTGGCCGGCGTGAACATTCCCCTCCTCGTGTACCGGGACCTGACGCGCGGAGCCCGGCCGATCGAGCCGGTGCTCTCTGGGCGCCCTGGCGTGTGCTGGGTCAATGTGGCGCAAGACCTGCGCGCACTGCGCCAGTACCGGGCCGCTGGAGAGATCACCCTGTCCCGGTGGATCGCCGAGGTGACGAGGGCGGAGGCGCGCGAGGATCTCCTGGGGCCGGATCCGCTCCCGGGCCTGCTGGAGGCGCTGGGCACGATCCAGAGGATGGCTGCGCGAGCGCTGGCCTACGCCCGCCACCTGCTGCCCGCGGGCGGGAGTGGCCGCCATTCTGGGCATCCGACGCGGGAGTCCGGTCACCCTGAGCGCAGCTCCCGCCGCGCAGCGGTGGGAGCGCAGTCGAGGGGCCTCCTCGACTCCGGGGCTCCTGCTGCTCGCCCCTCCGCTCGGGGCGACCGGGATCTCTCGATACCAGATCAGGTTGGCATCCCCGCCCCGGGCGCGAGGAGCCACTGACCCTTGCGCTGGGCGCTGCTCTCGGACGTGCACGGCAACCTCGAGGCTCTCGAGGCAGTCCTCGCCGACATCGACGCCTGGTCAGGCGAAGGGGTGCTTTGCGCCGGGGACATCGTTGGCTACGGGCCGGATCCGGAGAGCTGCATCGCTCTGCTGCGCGAGAGGGGGACGCTCGCCGTGGCCGGCAACCATGAAGGGATGGTGCTCGGCCGCCTCGGCTTCGAGCGCTGCGTGCACGCCGGGATCCGCGCCGCGCTGTGGACGCGAGACACGCTCTCTCCCCCCGCGCGCCGCTACCTCGCCGACCTGCCGCCCCGGCGCGAGATACCGCTCGATCTCGTGGTCACCCACGGCAGCCTGGGCGATTGGCAGCGCTACCTCTCCTCGGCCCAGGCCGCCGACCAGGCCATCGAGCAGCTCGAACGCGAGCACCCGCAGGCGCAGATCCTCGTGTGCGGGCACACCCATGCTGCTCGGCTCTATCGCAAGGGCCTTGTGTGGCGAGCGCCCCCTCTGGACCTGCCGCTCGAGCTTGGCGCGGATGGGCGGTGGCTCATCAACCCAGGCTCGGTCGGCCAGTCGCGCGACGAGAGGCCTCGGGCGCGCTATGCGCGCTACGACTCGACTGCGCGGGTCGTCGTCTTCCGCGAGCTCTCCTATCGCTCTGACGTGACGCTGAGCAAGCTCGGCGCCGCCGGGCTCGTGGCGCGGGTCCACGCCAAGCCGATGGGGTTCCTGGCCGCCCGGTGGGAGCGTCTGAGAGACAGGTGGGCCCGATGGCGGGCGCCGCGCTGCGGCGGCGCCACGGCGGTCGAGCCGAAGCTCCCCCGGGTTTTCCCTTCGTGAGCCAGTTTCCGATCGCACCTCACGGCGGCAGCGTTCGTGGGAGAGGGAGCGCCGGCGAGGGATCGCCGCGCGTTGGGGGGATGCTTCCATGGCCCGACCCGGCCGGCGCCGCTGGCGCGTCGGGATGCACGATTTGTCGAAGCTGGAGCGGCTGCTCCCTGACGCCGTCCTCCTCGCGTTCTTCCGATGGGCGGTGGGGACGAGCCACGTCGCCCTCTGCCTCCACCGCGTGTGCCAGAGCCCCGCGCGTCCGGCGTGGATGAGCATGCCGGTCCAGGAGCTCGACCGGCTCCTCGAGCTGGCCGTCGCCGCCCGTCCCATGACCAAGGACCGGTGGCTGACCGTGTGCTTCGACGACGGGTACGCCGACGCGGCGGAGTATGTCGCGCAGAGGGCCCCGGGCTTTCCCGGCGTGGAGTGGCTGGTCTTCATTTGTCCCGAGAAGATCGAGAAGAGGACCGGCTTCCGCTGGGACCTTCTCGACGAGTACGGCCGACCGCCCTCGGACGCCAAGCTGTTCGCCCCCTTCGATCTCGAGCGCGAGAACGACCGCGACGACTTGAGGGACGTCGCGACTCAGCCCGAGTTCCGCATCGTCACGCTGGCACAATGCCGCCTCCTGCAGGCGATACCGAACGTCCTCCTAGGCAACCACACCAACGTGCACCCCAAGCTGGTCCTTCTCACGCCGGAGCAGGCCTCCCGCGAATTCTTGCGATCGGCCCAGGCCTTCGAACGGCTCTTCGGCAAGCAAGAGCACTTCGCCATCCCCTTCGGCACGCCCGAGGAGGACTTCGACGAGAGCCACGTGGCGCTGCTGCGGGCCCTGACTCGCGCGCGGATCTGGTCCACCGAGCCGCGGCCCTTCAGGCCGTCGGAGCGGGTCCTCGGCGCGACCCTGCCGCGCTTCGCCCTGGACGGACGATGGAGCGCCCGGCAGCACCTGCTCTTCATTGCCCTGAGCGCGCTCCGCTGCCGCCTCACGGAAGCCGCCTCTGCCCGCCTGCCGGCGCCTCCTGAAGCCACCGCTTCAGCGACCGCGCGCGCTCCACGGCCCCGGGTATCTGCTGAAGGACGCCCTTGGCTCCGCGCGCCAGGACCCTCGCGGCGGCGTCGACCAGCGGCCGCTGACCGAGCGGCCCGATGATGCGCACATGGGTGGCGTAGAACCACTTGTAGCTCTCGCCTCCAATGAGGAAGTCGAACTCGCGATCGCCGCGACGGAAGCTATCCTCGAGGAGCGCCTCGGTCAGCAGCCGGCCGGGCGAGAGTCGGGCGAGCTCGGGGTCGTAGGCGGGACTCCAGTAGTAGAAGCGGCCGTCCCAGAGCGCTCCCAGGTGGACCGCGAGGAGCCTCTCCCCGGCGCGCAGGGTGCTGACCCTCACCCATTGCGCGGAGCGCAGCGAGCGGAAGAGGTTGACATGGCGCGGGTCGGCGAAGAGGTCCCGCAGGCCGGACGCTCGATACTGCGCCGACTTCCAGCGCAGGCACGCGTCGAAGGCCTCCTCGCTCTCCTCGCTCGCGGCGAAGCGCAGCGGCCCGAGCCGCGAGGCGAGTCGCTGGCGGCGTCGGGAGTCAGCCGCGAGATTCGAGCGGCGCTGCGCCACCAGGGCCTGGAAGCCCTCCCAGGTGCCCAGGGCCCTCCAATCCACGAGCGGCGAGGGGAGCCGTTCGAGGTCATTGCCCAGGTCATGCCACTGGGGGACAGGGACCCGAGCCAGCTCAACTCTCGGCAAGAAGGCGAGCTCCCGGTCGGACGGGAGCGCCGGGCCCAGGGGCTCGAGGAAGTCGAGGAAAGGCCATGAGGAGATCACGCGGGCCCCTTCGACCACCAGGACGCGAAAGCGCTGGCCGGCGACGCGCCGAGTCTCGATGGAGAAGGGCTTGTTCGGAAAGCCGGATGCAGCGACGGCGCGAAGGAATCCATCCGTGGAGAAGAGGTTCATGCTCCCGCCCTAGCCCCAAGCTAGCCATCTGCCGTCGTGCCAGGTCCCAGGGGTCCGGCCGCGCCTAGAAGAACACCTCCTTCTTGTCCTTCGAGCCCCCACTTTGGGGCCTGTTCTGGCCTCACATGGCGTGCGCTCGACAACCTGAGGCATGCTCAGGGTCGTCGAGAGTTCCCAGGGCTTCACCTCGAACGGCGAGCCGGTAGAGGCGTCGGCGCTGGAGCCTCCGGCCAGCGGGACGATGGTCGGCCCGGCCACGCCGCGCCACATGGGTATGCGCCGCGCGTCTGGGAGCTTTTCGTGAGTGAGGTAGGTAGGCGGGGGTCAGCATCGAGGCAGCGAAACCGCGTATCCGGCGAGCCGCGTCCCGCGCTCTTCCCGCCGAAGGGGGGCATGTCACATGGCCTTCGCGGCGCCACCACACCGGCGGCTACCAAGTCGGCGCCGACCGCTTCGCCTGCTGCCCGTCGCTCGAGGGCACTTAGGCACGGTCGCTTCGTCGTGGCGGGCCAAGAGCTGGTCGCGATGGACAGCCACGTCGCTCAGGGAATCACCTTCAACGAGGCGGTCTCGTGGCGGGTGACGTGCAAGGACCAGAGCGAGGTGGACCGCTACTGGGCCGCCCTGTCCGAGAGCGGGGAACAGGGTCCTTGCGGCTGGCTGAAGGATCGCTTTCGGGCTGTCCTGGTAGATCGTCCCCAGCAGCATCGCGGAGTGGATGGCCAGCAAGGACAACGCCGCGCGCGACCGCGCCTTCAGCGGCCATGCTCGGGATGCAGAAGCTCGACATCGCCGCCTTGCAGGCAGCTTTCGACAAGGCGCGGTAGGGCTCAGGCGCCAGGGATGGTCGAGCGCCAGCCTTCGGGACCCCTGCCGGTGCGTCCCATCTCAGCAGAGGTGAACGGGGTTCAGGATGCACCCCATCGGTCTTCAAGCTACGCCGCGCATCCATCCACCGCGTCGCCGCCTCCGCAGCCCGAAGAGAAGGCCGGGCAGCAGCGCTGTGGCGGCATTGCCCTCTGCTGAGCCGCAGGAGCAACCCGAGGGGCCGTATCGCAGGCCACCGGCGCTGGTCGTGAACGAATAGCTCTCGTCCAGAGCATTGCCTTCCTCGTCCGATGCGTCGACCGCCAGCGCCACCAGGTGGTCGTACGGGTAGCTGACGACCGGGTCATAGGTGATCGTCATGTCCGCCGCTGTGCCGGTCGATACCAGGTCGGCCGTTCCCCCGGAGCACAATTGGCCTGCCAGGCAATGCTTCCGACCGTCTTCCAGTAGGGCGAGCGTCGCGAGGTCGACCAAGCCCTCGGCGACCACGCGGAAGCGAATGTTCGTGTCAATCGGCACGTCCGTCGCGCCGTCGACGGGCTGCAGCAGGGAGACCTTCCCAGGGCTCGCATCCGCAAAGCCGGCAGCGACCACCAGGTCGTCGATCCACAGCGTCTGCGCTGCACTGAGCGGATTGCCGTTGGACAGGTACGGGCCCACAATCACCTGGCTCCACGCGGTATCGACCTTGGTGAAGACGACGTTGTTGTGGCTCAGCACCGGCACGGTCATGTCATCGACGTAGACCGCGAGCCGGCCGTCCTCGTTGACACGATCTGCGGACACCGTGTTCATCGCGATGGAATAGCGCATGTGGTGCCAAACACCATTGGTCACGGGCGCCGTCGAGGAGGCCCACAGCCTTCCATTCAAGTGCACTCCGTCAGCCTCAAAACAGACCTGTGGAGGGTAGGGCACGCTGCCATTGTCGCCCGGGTTGCCATAATCGCCATTGCATCCCGCACAGGCCCCATTCAAGGTTCTGGTGAGATCCACGTCGATGTTGCCCTCGTCGATGTCGCTGGCATCCTGAATTCCTACGACGACGTCATTCGTCCGGCCTTCGATATAGGTCGTCAAATGGTTGTTTGCCAGGTTGTGATAGCGGTCCAAGGAAGAAGAATCCTGGTCTGTCAGAAGCTCAATAATATGGTGCGAGACCCTCGCTTGGGGGCCATCGCCGACCCAGTTTGCGCTGTACTTCAGGTAGAAATCGACCGACAGCTGCTTTGCGCCTGCGATTTGCAGACGCATTCCACCACCACCCCTCGGCACACATTGAAGATGCTCGGTCCAACTTGCCTGGAAGACGCTATCGCCGCGCTCGGCGTCGTAGACCGTCTCCACGCTCGTGTTGTCGTACCAGCCTCGGGAAGCGAAGTCCGTGTCGTCGAATGACTCCCTGACGAGCTCCGTCAGCCTCGGCGCTGCGACCAGGGGAGCTGCCCGCTGTCTCCAAGCCCGAAGGCGATGTGTCGTGACCGGTTCCTCGAGATGGGGAGCGCTCGAGGAGAGAACGTCGAGCGCGGCATGGGCCATCCCACAGCTCACCAGCGCGGAGGCGACGAGGATGATGTGCAGCATGTATCCCCCGGGCGATTTGGATTGGGGAAAAGTACCAGCCGCAGCACGTTGCCAGCAACTGCCGTGCGCCGCGGGCGCCCCAAGGCCCGGTCTCACCTCCTGCCGACTCGAGAGCTCTGGGGGAGGCCTCTAAGAATGAGGACCGCCTCGAGCAGGGGAGGGCTTCGCGTCAATCTCGCGGGGCGCTCCGCCAGGGCTTCTCTGAGACCTCCATCGCCCGCTGGCAAAGGTCCAGATCCGCCGCCTCGGCCTCGTTGAGCTCGCCCGGCAGAGCTGCCGTGGCGGGCCGAGTCGAGGCGACGCGCTCGACCCGGCGAGAGGCGCACGATGCTGTCATTGGACCCGAAGATTCATGGGTGAGTTGGGCTTGGGCGTTGCCGGGCCGCCGCTTAGAAAGTATGTCGCGCTCGTTTGTTGCTGGTTGTTCGTGACTCTCATCCGATAATGAGTTCCAGCAAGTCCGCGGAGGTCGAGCCTGACTTGCGAGTTTGTATCGCTCAAGAAGACCGGCTCCTGCTGTTTCCAAGTTGCGCCGTCGCCAGAAACCTCGACGATTGAAGCAGGGTAGATCCTGTTGGAGGAATTGACATACCTATTGACCCACATATTGAAGGGCACCACCGGCGGCGTTCCAGCCAGCCAAGACCAATTGGGTATACCAAGCTCGTTGAAGTGAGCTATCACCCCGTGGTGCTGCGAGAATGTGTATTCAGCGTCTTTCACACCATCCCACCAAATGGTGTACTTGTCCCCTGAGGAGGATGCGGTGTCTATGCACACCTCCCAGTAATGCCATCTGCTTTGAGTCCAGTCAGCATTGCCGACGTAGACAGCTTCCGCGGCGTCCTTGATCAGCCAACCGGGTCCGCCTGGATTGGGTTGAACATAGTATTGACCGACCTCTCCCACCGTTAAGAAGAACTTGTGGTAATGAGTCGCAAAAGTCCCCTCTATGTAGACATAGGCGCTAGCACAAAAGCTGTCGTCTACCCAGTGAGAGAGATAGATGGCCGAGCCGCCACACGATGTACGCTCTACGCAGCTATCGTCATCTGCGACGATCTTGACCGAGTGGTCTCCCAGTACCTTTTTGGACCTGTCTAGGGTCACCGAATCTCCGATAACGTGCCAACCGGCGAAACCATCGACGCTGCTTGTGGCCCCGGTAAAATAGGTCTGCGTCAGCACCGAGCCCGTGTAGCCATCGTTCTTGAACCAGCTCGTCGAGTTCTCGTTCACCATATTGGTGCCCGAGATATTCAGGGTCTGTCCCGTCGCGACAGCTCCGGTTACGCCGGTGATGAGCGGAGTCGTAGCGAGAGCAGAGAGCGGGACCATCCAGGATGTAACGAAGAGCAAGGACAACCTGAAAATGCTTTCTTTCATAATGGTATCCCCGATGGGTCGGATATTCGTTTGACTATGGCTCGGCTGTGGTCTTTTTGCCCTTAAACCCGTTTCTCACCTCGTTGAGCCCTCCGGTGTCGTCGACCTTTCAGCGGCTCTGCGTGGCCCCGGGGTGCTGCCGCCACCTTCTTGTTTGGCGGGTCCCCTCCCACGAGGTGGTTGTGTGCAACCGTTGCGCCAGCGCCCCCGCCGCGGTGGAGATCGGGCGGCTGCGCCCGCAAGTTGCCGTGAACACGCGTGATTCGCCCGAGGAGCGAGCGGCGGAGCACTTGGTTCCCGTGCTCTCGAGAGGCTGGGGCAGCGGCAGCTCGAGAGGGCAAAGCCCCAGGAGGCGGCTCCGAGCCCCCTGGGATTTCTCGCCCCATGGGGCTCGGGGCCCCACTGGCCTGGCAGAGCGGAAACCGATAGAAAGGGTCGGCATCGGTCCGTTTCGTCGAGACGGCAGGTCTGGCCGGCTGGTGCCGCAGATCGGGGAGGACTCTTTGGCTGCCATGACCCTTCGGCAGCCGGCCTGTCGGGAGAGATCGAGTGGCAGCGACGCTTCTCGTGGTTGCAGCATTGGTCGCAGGAGCCGCGCCTGGCGCCGAGGCCCCTCGCCAGGCAAGCGGCACCATCGCCATCATCGCGGTCGGTCCCGACCCATTGGTCGTCGGCAGCATGCAGGGCGCGGTTCGCACGCGGCTACGCGAGCTCATGCCCAACCTGTCGGCGCTCAGTCCTTCCGAGGTGGCCGTCGCGCTCGGGGCTCCTTCCCCGGTGGCAGGGCCTCCCCGCGGCGAGCACAAGGAAGCGCACACGCTCCTGGAGCAGGCCAAGGAGGCC
>JACRCT010001111.1 GCA_016218885.1 Deltaproteobacteria bacterium
CTTGAAGAAGACGAAGAGGCGGGAGTCGATGCCGAGCGGGAATGGAACGACCAGAGGTCTCGCCGAGAGCTTCACCGGCTCGCCTCCCGACAGGAGGTGCCATTCTCCGTCCTTGAGATTCAGCACGGCGGGGACAGCCACAGCGCCGCTCGCGTGAATCTGAGGGACGCCGCACGTCTTCTGCACCACCTTCTGCTCCTTGGAACGAATGTCGAGACGAACAACCTCGAAGCATGGGCGAACTCGCTTCGTCACATCGACAAAGCGCAAGACGAGCAGCTCGTGCTCTGAAAGCCAGCCAGCCACAAATCCCGCAGTCTGCGCGATGACCTTGCCCTTCATGTCGAGGACGAGAACCTTCTGGTCGTCCCAGGAGAGCGCATTCTCCACCACGGCGAGACTGTCGCCGCTCGGAGAGAACGCCGGGCTCGACAGTGACTGCGCTGACGAGAAGAGGCGCCTCTGCTCCGTGCGGTCTATTTCTCGCACGTAAATTGCCCACTCCTTCTCCTGCTCGATGAGTGCGAGCTTGCAGTCCCGCGAGGCATCGAATGCCCATCCACCGGCTGCCGGTGCTGCGGCGACTACGGGCAGTCGCACCGCCTTGCCGTCCAGTCGCGCCTCGACCACGTGGCGAGATTCACCAAGCCCGCCGCTCTCCGCAATGACCAGCGGCTCACCAGCACCATCGACAGCGAGAAGCATCAGGACCAGCGACCTAAGCATGTGAATCCTCCCTTAGCCGCAGATCACCCCAGCCCTCCGGATGCTCCTTGCAGTACTCAGCCACGGGCGTCCCTGGCTCAGGACATCGCCTATGTAGGTCGGAGAACTGCCGCATCTGCAAGACAGCGGACCGCGGATTCCAATCCGCTCACTCTCCGTCGCTGCGTCCGCTCACTCCGCGGGCGCGCTCCACTGGACGTCCAGGGCCCCGCGCTCCAGGTTGTCGAGGACGTTCGCGACGCGGTGCGCCTCGATCGCCTCCCCGCTCACGAGCCCTTCGAGAAAGAGCGCTTTCGACCGCTCCATGGCGTCCAGGCCCCAATCCGGAGCCAGGGTCCGATCGTCGGCGACGAGGATGGTGCCGAGGTGCTCGAAGCCCATGCCGCGGCTGGGCACGTGCGGAACGATGTCCCTGGACATCATCAGCTGGGCCCAGTGGTCCGCGAGGCCGAGGTCCTTGGCCAGGGCCACGAATTCCTTGTCGCCCACCCGCGGCGACTCGATGCCGCACCCGCCCGCGACGTGGACGCCGTTGAGCTCGAGCGCCACGGCCAGAAGGCTCGCCTCGGCGCCGCCCTTGCTGTGGCCGGTTACCCAGAGGGGCAGCTCGCCGTCGTGGCCGAGCCGACCCACCGCAGCCTGAACCTCGTCCAGGACGCCCAGCGCCTGCCCGGCGAAGCCCTGATGCACCATGAGCTTGCGGCCGGAGAGCTCCAGGTTGCCGATGGTGCCGTCCCTCACGAGCTGCTGCTTGCGGCGAGCGAGCCCGTCCGGAGTGGTCTCCTCGCGCAGGGCCTGCAGATCCTTGAGCACATCGCTCGCGCCCATGGTGCCTCGGCAGGCGACCATCACCACCTTGCCGTTGCTCGCGACCAGGGCCTCGGCTCCGTCCTTGCTGATGGTCTCGAACTCCTTGAAGCCCAGCCGCGCGAGCTTTTGCCGCAGCTCGGCCTGAGGCGGGTCGAAGCTCTCGTAGGCGAGCTGCGAGAAGCGGGCGCTCCAGTAGAGGTTGTCGGAGTCGACCGGGCCCGCCTCGGGTCGCAGGTCGAAGCGCGAGGTCTCGAGCAGCACCTGCGCCTGCTCCAGCGGGATCGCGAAGGCCTTCCGGCCTGCGACATCGAGCGGCTCGACGGAGCTGCCCAGTCCGAAGGCGGACAGCCGGGCCCGGAGCGCGGCCTGCACCGCAGCGGGATCGTTCTTTCCCTCAGGCAGCTCCAGCCGATCGAATCGCGCGCAGGCCTCGGCGGGGATCACGAAGCGTGGCTCTCCCCCGATCTCGCGCACGAACTCCCACTGGCCGTCGGGCAGGATGCGGCGCCCCAGCTCGGTGAACGAGCGCGACTTGAGCAGGAGCTCCGCCTGCTGCGCCGAAAGCGCCAGCCGAGGCTCGCCGCCGCGCTCGACCAGCGCCGCTTCATCGTTCTTCGCCCCCAGCCGCTCCAACCGATCTTCGACGCCCTCCAAGAGGGCCGAGCCGTCGGTGCCCGCCGGCAGGCCCAAGAGCTTCGCCGCCCCCGCCAGCGGGAGCTGGAAGCTGCGCTCGAATCGGACCTTCTGCGTCTCCCGGTCGTAGGTACCCGACCACGCCACCAGGTCGCGGAGCTTGGCGCCCGGGTGGTCCTTGGAGGCCGCATCGTCAGGCACCAGGTCGCTCGCCAAAGCGAGCCACGGGCAGCCGTTGACCTCGCGGCCAGTGGTGCCGAAGTAGGAAACGTTGAAGCGATCGAGCATCGCCTTGAAGACCAGCTCGGAGGTCTCGAAGCGCCGCAGATTGAGCGGGCCGAGCGAGAGCGGGGCTCCTTCGCGCCGATGCAAGAGAAGCTCGACCTCGCCGGGCTTCTCTGCGGCGCCGCTGCGAGCGCGATAGCTCATCCCCGTATACGGCGCCCCGAGCGGGAAGAGGTCGCGCGCGATGTGACGCGATGCCCGGGAGACCGCCTGATCGGCGCGCGAGCGCTGGGTGCCTTCCTCACGGCTGGTCGAGCTCACCTCCCCGACGGAGTTGCGCGCATCGAGCTGGGCCGAGGCCTCGACGATGGACCCGGCCATGGCCTGGTCGATGCGCCCGCTCAGCGCCGGCTCATCGACGCGGCGGTAGAGGGTGTCCAGCAGCCGCGACTCCAGCAGGGCCCCGGCCAGCGCAGTCCGCTGCTGCGCCGGGGCGGTCTCGAGAAGGCGCACTGCGAGCCCCTGCTCGTTGTCGCTGAAGAGCCCGAAGTCGGGCAGGTCTCGGGCCGAGACCACGCGGTCGTCCAGGACGGCCGAGAGCAGCTTGACGCGCTCGGAGACCGTGAGGGCCTGGGGATCGATCGTCTCGAGGAGGCGCTTGACCTCCCGGGTGCGAATCTCCTCCGGAAGACGGGGAGAGGCGCCGTCGTGGCCTTCGCGACGACCGTGCGTGGAGAGCACCCGCCGGATCTCCGCCTCGTCGCGAGCAGACCGCTGGACCTTCACGGGTGAGGCCATCGCCGACGAGCCGGCAACGTCGAGGCGCTCGACGATCTGCCGCCGCTCGTCGCTGGTCTCGAAACCATCGGCCGCGCGATGGCTCTTGGGAGCCACGGTAGCAGCCGGGGCCGATGCCTCTGATCCAGCCTCCGGCTTCTTCTCTCCGGTCCGCGGGCGAGAGAGAGAAACTGCCGGATCCGTGACCCTGCGTCGGGAGATGGAGTCAGGCATCGGGCCCCCAGCGAAAAGAGATGAAAGGCAAAGCGGACAGACGAGCGCTCGGCAGCATATCCCCGCAGAGAGACGGACAGAAGCGGAAGGAATGGGTGTGTAGCGGGTCAGCGATTACTTCCGGTGCCAACTGGTCAGCGCTTAGTTCCGATCGCCCGGGGTGCAATTGGCACTGCCGGCGCCACTCTACCCGTCGATCCGACGGCAGGCGAAGACGACGTGTCGGTCGTGCGGGGGAAGAGGGGCGAACGGGGGGAGGGGCGCGTCGAGACGCTCTCGGATCGGAACCTGGTACCCGTCCGCCCTAGAGCACCGAACAGTCTGACGGACCGAGCGAAATCGATGAGTTGCGAGCAGCCCGAGGCGCGACGAGGGAAGCTACTGGTGGTAACTGAGCGAGGAGCAACGAAGGGATGCGACGCAAATCGGCGATTTCGCGACGGGAGTCAGACTGTTCGGTGCTCTAGTCGCTGAACGCCGCCAGCGTCTCAGCGAAGCGCGCCGCGATCCTCTCCAGGGCCTTGGCGTAGGCGTCCTCGGAGATGCCCAGCCGCTCGCGCGATGGGGTCACGTCCTCCCCGAGGCTCTCGCCGGGAACCGGGGCGTCCTTGACGCTCTTGGCGGCCTGGTTCGCCAGCGCCACCATGTCGCACACCGGGCCCGCCGCGGCATCGGGGATGTGATGGTGCTGGATGCCTCGGCCGATTCGCTCCGGCAACCCCCAGCGCTGGGCGATGAGCCCGCCGAGCCGCGCGTGGTCGATGCCCAGCACGTCGCGCTCGGCGTCCTGGAGCGGCAGCCCCCGCTCGACGCGCGCTCGGCCGAGCTGACTGAGCAGCTGCGGGGTGAGGAAGCGAGCGAGGACCAGCTTGCCGAAGTCGTGCAGGAGCGCCGCGGTGAAGGTCTCTGCCGGGATGACGACATGGCACTCCGGCAGGAGGCACTCGGAGGCGAGGGCCGCGGCGACCGAATGCCGCCAGAGCTGATCCTCGCTGAGACCGTACTCAGGCACGGCGAGCTTCAGGTTGCGTCGCGACGCCCCCGCCACCGCCACCGCCAGCACCGTGGCGTTGCCCAGGCGGACCACGGCGTCGCGAACGGTCCTGACCGGCATGCGCGCCGCGCTGGCCGCGGAGTTGGCCACCCGCAGCAGACGCGCGGTCAGGGCCTGGTCGAGCGCGACGACCTGGACGATGTCGCTCATCTCCACGTTGGTACGGCAGACGAGGGAGGCCAGCCGCGTGGCGCTCGCCGGCAGCGGCTCGAGGTCCTGCGCCTTCTGGAGGAGGGTGTCGAGACCGATCATGGTGCACGCATCTCAGGGCTCTTCGAAGGACTGTGTGCCGTAGGTCTCGAGCTTCACCTGCGGCTGCTTCCAGCAGGCTTCGGGCGAGCCCTGCTTCCGGCACAGGTGGCCCAAGAAACGCGCGGGCTCGGGCAGCTCTTCCCAGACCGAGGGGAGGAAGGTCGATCGCCTGCCCTGATACTCGATGATCAGGCCGGGCTTGCGCTCGCCCAGGTGCTCGAGCAGGGCCTCGCCGGCGAGCCCCTGCAGCGGACGCGGGGCGTCGAGGACCGAGATGTCCAGGTGAAGCAGGGGCAGCTCCTCGGCGGCCACGGGGCTGAAGCGCGTGTCGTGGATGGCGGCGTGGACGGCGTTCTCGACCACGTCCTCGGCCAGGGGCCGGTGCGCCTCCAACGTGCCGATGCACCCTCGCAGCTTGCCCTCCTTGCGCAGCGTGACGAAGGCGCCGCGCTGCGTCCGCAGGCGGGGGAACCGGCTCGCAAGCTCGGGCGGCACCGCAATCTTTCGCCCCTGCCTGATCTGCGTCTCCACCGCGCGGCGCGCGAGCTCCAGCAGCGCCTCCTGCTCCTCGCGCCCCAGCTCGAAGCGCTCCTCCCAGACCATGGCGCCGTAGCCCACCACCCGTGAACGGTCTTGGCTCACGTCGCCGGAGTTCTGGTAGGCGAGCAGCCGCGGCGTGAGCCCGAGCCCCGCCCCGAGCTCGAGCATGGTCAGCAGGACCTGATCGCCATCGCTGTCGCAGCGGGAGAGGAGGTCGTCGGCGTTGGCCCGGGCCATGGCGTCGAGGCACGGCTTGTCGAGGGCCACCGCCTCTTCATAGGGGTGGAAGTGCGAGAGGTCCACGCTGAAGACGAAGAGGGTCTTGGGCTCGGCGAGCCGGGTGAGCTGGGCCGCCAACGCCTGCGCCTCGGAGCGGTTCAGCCTCCCGACGATCAAGGGGACGATCTCGAAAGGCTTGCCGCCATTGGCGTGCCACAGGAAGGGCAGCTCGATCTCCACCATGTGCGCGGCGTGCGCCGCCGGGGCCTCCACGAAGCCGGGCCGGGCGAAGAGCGTGGCGGTGCCGGGCGCGACCTTCACCTTGAGCCCCGGCACCTGGTAGTGCGTCGCCCGGTCCGGCGAGGCGCCCTGGAAGCGCGCCTGGTCAGAGTGGTTGGCCGCGACGATCACCACGCGCTCGAAGCCCGGGGTGAGCTGCCTGAAGGCCTGCGCCGCGATCGCCCCGGAGTAGACCAGCCCGGCGTGGGGCGCGAGGACCATGCGCACCGGGGAGCTCGAGACCTTGGGCGCCGCCTCGAGCAGCCTTTGCACCGCCGCCTTCAGCTCGGTGGCGTCGCCAGGATAGAAGCTGCCCGCCGCCGGCGGGCGCA
>JACRCT010000105.1 GCA_016218885.1 Deltaproteobacteria bacterium
GGGGCGGTACCAGAGGAGTGCCGGACTCCGTCTCCGCAGCCATGGCTGCGGCAGGTGCCCAGGCAATCGTCGGTGTCGACGGTGTTTCCGTCGTCGCACTGCTCGCGGGCGTCCCGCGGGTTGGGCCAGCCATCGCCGCAGGTGGAGAAGCGGCACTGCAGGGCCTCTCCGGAGGCGGTGCCATTGCAGCCGGCCGAGCCCGCCGCGCCGTCATCGCAGTCCTCGTGGGCGTCGGGGAAGGGGTTCCTCCAGCCGTCGCCGCACGAAGAGGGCTTGCACAAGGGGGTGCAGAGGGCGGACCCGGTGGGCCCGTCGTCGCAGATCTCCGCGGAGTCCCGGGGGTTCTTCCAGGCGTCTCCGCATCGCGATGCCTGGCACTTGAGCGCTTCGCCAGCGGCGACGCCGTTGCAGGTGGCCGAGCCTGCCAGGCCGTCGTCGCACTGCTCGTGAGCGGCAGGGAAGGGGTTCTTCCAGCCGTCGCCGCACGACGAGGATTTGCAGAAGGGGGTGCAGAGGGCAGAGCCGGTGGGCCCGTCGTCGCAGACCTCGTCGGGGTCCTGGGGGTTCTTCCAGCCGTCACCGCACTTCGATGCCTGGCACTTGAGCGCCTCGCCGGCGGCGCCGCCGTTGCAGGTGGCCGAGCCTGCCAGGCCGTCGTCGCACTGCTCGTGAGCGGCAGGGAAGGGGTTCGTCCAGCCGTCGCCGCACGAGGAGGACTTGCAGAAGGGGGTGCAGAGGACAGACCCGGCGGGACCGTCGTCGCAAGTCTCAGCGGGGTTCTGGGGGTTCTTCCAACTGTCGCCGCATTGCGAGGCCTGGCACTTGAGCGCTTCGCCAGCGGCGACGCCGTTGCAGGTGGCCGAGCCTGCCAGGCCGTCGTCGCACTGCTCGTGAGCGGCAGGGAAGGGGTTCTTCCAGCCGTCGCCGCACGAGGAGGACTTGCAGAAGGGGGTACAGAGGACGGACCCGTCGGGCCCATCGTCGCAGACCTCCGCGGGGTTCTGGGGGTTGATCCACCCATCGCCACAAGCCGAGGAATGGCATCGCAGCGCGGCGGGGGCCGAGACTCCGTTGCAGGTGGCCGAGCCGGCTGTGCCGTGATCACACTGCTCACCGGCCGCGGCGTGTGGATTGCGCCAGCCGTCCCCACAGATCGAAGTCTTGCAGAACGTGGTGCAGGTGGGCGAGCCGGCGGGGCCATCGTCGCAGTCCTCCGCGGCGGCCTGATTGCGGTTGCTGTCGCCGCAGAAGGAGAACTTGCAGTCCTTGGTGCACCCCGCCGTCTCCTTGGTCGTCCCGTCGGGATTGCGGCCGGCGTCGCACTCTTCGCCGGATTGGGCATTCACGTAGCCGTCGCCGCAAGAAGAGCTTCGACAGAAGCGGGTGCAGCTGGCCGTCTCCTTGACCGTGCCGTCGGGGTTCTCGCCTTCGTCGCAGTCCTCGACTGGCTGGGTGTTCCCCACAGGATCGTCTGGCACTGCCTCGTTGGTGTGCCCGTCGCCGCAGAAGGAGAAGTAGCAGACGCTGGTGCAGAAGGCGGTCTCCCCGCCCTCGTCGCACTCTTCCCCTTCGTTGACCACGCCGTTGCCGCAGGCGACCTGCTTGCAGTCGGTTCCGCAGTTGATGAAGCTCGGGTCGTCGCACTCCTCGCCGGCGGCCGTGTTGCGGTAGCCATCGCCGCAGAAGGAGATCTTGCAGGTCTTGGTGCATTGGTCGGTCTCAAGGGGATTGCCCAACGCGTCCGAGCCGAGATCGCACTCCTCGTCGGCATTCAGGTTGACGTACTGGTCTCCGCAGCGGGAGTCCTTGCAGAACTGGGTGCAGTCGGCGGTCTGGGAGCCGGCGTCGCACTCCTCGCCTGCTGCAGTGTTGGGGTAGCGGTCGCCACAGGTGGAGAGCTTGCACGCCTCGGTGCAGCGGCTGGTCTCTGCTCCGTCGTCGCACTGCTCGGGGGAGCCTGCCGCCTGGTTCCAGTAGCCGTCGCCGCATACGGAGAGCAGGCACCGCCCCGTGCAGGTCACGGTCTCCACGCCGTCATCGCACTCTTCGCCGGCCACACGGTTGATCTGCGAGTCGCCGCAGCTCGAGAGCTTGCAGAGCCGGGTGCAGCCGGCGGTCTCCTTGATGGTGCCGTCCAGGTTTCTTCCCTCGTCGCAGCCCTCTCCCGCCGTCCGGTTGAGCTTGCCGTCGCCGCAGGCGGACAGCGAGCAGTCCCCGTTGCACCCCGCGGATTCGCTCTCGTCGTCGCAGGCCTCCCCTGCGGCGAGGTTGCGATATCCGTCTCCGCAGGAGGAGAACTGGCAGTCCTTCGTACAGGCAGCGGTCTCCTCCCCGTCGTCACAGTCCTCGCCGGAGGTGCGGTTGACCTTGACGTCGCCGCAGCGCCGCGTAGAGCAGTCGGAGTTGCAGGTCGCCGACTCGCCGCTGTCGTCGCAGTCCTCCTCCGCCGCGGCATTGCGGTACCCATCGCCACAGGAGGAGAAGCGGCACCCCAGGGTGCAGGTAGCCTTCTCCTCTCCCTCATCGCACTGCTCACCGTCGGAGACGTTGAGCTTGTGGTCGCCGCAGGTGGAGAGGGTGCAATCGGAATTGCAGGTCTCGGACTCGCCGGCATCGTCGCACTCCTCGAACGCGACCCGATTGGTGTACCCGTCGCCGCAGGTGGAGAACTTGCACTTCTCGGTGCAGGAAGCGGTCTCCGCGCCGTCGTCGCATTGCTCGTCGGCGGCGCGGTTGATCTTGCGGTCGCCGCAGCGGGCGATGGTGCAGTCGTCGTCGCAGTTCTTGGTCTCACCGGCGGTGTCGCACTCCTCGCCCGCTTTGGGGTTGAGGACCTCGTCGCCGCAGCGGGACTGGGTGCAATCGGCGTTGCAGGTCGCCGACTCGCCAGCGGTGTCGCAGACCTCGGGGGGCGCGGTATGGGTGTTGAGCTTGCCGTCGCCGCAGCGGGCCGGGGTGCAGTCCGCGTTGCAGGCCGCCGACTCGCCGCCGGTGTCGCAGACCTCGCCGGCCACCAGGTTGACGTACCCGTCGCCGCACTTCGACTTCGTACAGGCGGCGGTGCACTCCGCGGTCTCGGCGCCGTCGTCGCACTCCTCGTGCATCTCGCGGTCGATCTCACCGTCGCCGCAGGCCACGTCCACGCACACCTTGCCGGTGAGCGAGACCGCGTCGCTGCCGACGCACTTCATGTGCGGCGGGCAGATGTTCCCGTTGGCGCAGACCACGCTCTGGGGTTCGAAGCAGCCGGCGCCGGCGAGCAGGCCGGTGCAGGCGAAGGGGAGCAAGAGCCGCAGGCCGGTGCAGGGGGTTCGCATGGGCGGTCTCCTAGAAGCGGATGTAGGCCGCGACGCCCTGGGCGTCGGATCCGATGAGCGGGGCCATGCCCCAGGTCGGCGCTTCCTGCTTGGGCTTCTTCGGGTCGATCGGACCGGCGGGGCTCGTCTCCTGGTAGGGGATGAGCCGGTTGAGGTAGACGAGCACCGCCCCGGTGACCAGCACGGCGCCGCCGAGCGCATAGCACCCGATGGCCGTGCCCTGCATCACCTCGCCCTGGCTGCGCTTGGAGGTCAGCTCCTCGGTGGGAAGGCTGCCGCCTTGTGACTCCACTATCCGGTCGTAGTCCTCGAAGCTGACCTTGGCGCCGTAGTGAAGCCCTCCTCCTGCCAGGGTCACCACCGCGCCCCCGGCCACCACCGCCCAGGGGATGGCCACCGACCAGCGCCGCTTGTAGCGCGTCAGGTCGGAGGCCTTGAAGAGCTTGATGTCGAAAGCGCTGACCTGGCCGGCGGGCATCGGCTTGGAAAGCTGGTGGGTGAGGAAGCCGGACTTGGTGGCCACGATGGTGTGCGGGCCGGGGCGCACGAAGTCGTCGAAGCGTCCCGGCGCGGTGAAGAGCTGCTTGCCGTCCATGACCACCTGGGCCCCCACCTCGTCGCAGCGGACCTGGACGCGCGCCAGCTGCTTCTCCACCAGGTCGCGCAGCAGCAGGGCGTTCTCGTACTTGGCGGCGTCGAGCGGCTCGGGGCCGAACCTCATGGCCGCGAGCAGGTGCTGGTGCATCTCCAGCGGCTGGTCCAGGGTGCGCAGGGCGAGCACCAGGTTGTAGTGGATGGCAGGGTGGTCCCAGTGCGACAGCGCGTCGCGGTACTTCTGGGCGGCATCGGTGAAGACGCCTTCCTTGAGGGAGGCGTTTCCCTCGCGGAAGATGGCCAGCGCCGTCTTCTGCTGCTCGGGAGAGACGCCCTTGGCCCAGGGGGTCTCGTCCTGGCCAGCGGCCGGAACCGCGGTCAAGGCCAGCGCCAGCACGGCGGTGATCGATGCAGTCGTCTTGAGCATGAACCCCTCGCTACTTCAGGACCTCGATCGCGGTGCCGCCCTGGGCTTGCTCGAGCTTTCGGGAGCGCTCCTTCTCCGAGGTCAAGGCCTCGTGGAGCTGGCCCGCTGCCCGCTCGGCCTCGTCCCGGGCCCGTCGCGCAGCCTTGGCGTTCTGCTCGGCCTCCTGCTGCGACTGGTTCGCGCGCAGGCGCGCCTCTTCCTCGCTCTTGAGGGCCTCGATGAGCTTCTTGTTGGAGGCCGAGAGGTTGTCGTAGGCCTCCTTGACCTGGCTGCTGGCAAGCTCGGCTGCGGCTTGGGCCGCGGCGCGCTCACGCTCCTTGACCTGCACCTCGGCCAGCCGCTTCTCGGCCTCGCCCTTCGCCTTCTTGGCCTCCAGCTCGGCGGCCTTCGCCGCGTCGGCCTGGGTCACCGCCTCCGAGCGCGCCCCCTGGATCACCGCCAGCGCCACCAGCGAGGCCACCACCAAAAGGCTCAGGAAGACGAGGCCGCCCATCGTGGCCAAGCGCTTGCGCTGCGCCGAGCGCGCCTGCGCTCGGGCGACCGCGTCCAAAAAGTCGCTGAGCAGGCGAGGCAGCTCGCCGCGGTAGCGGCGCTGGAAGCGGCGGGCCTCTTCCACCATCTCCCCGCGCCAGAGCAAGCCCGGGTCCTGCGCCTTGGCCTGCCACTGCTTGGCCGCGGTGCGCAGCTGCTCGAGGAAGGCGGAGTCCTCTCCGCTCTCGTCGAGCCAGCGCCGCAGGGTCGGCCAGCTGTGGAGCAGGGACTCGTGGACGATCTCCGCCTGGGCCACCCCTCCGCTGGTCTGCACCACGATCAGGCGGGCTTGAACCAGATGGTCGATGAGCCGCGCGATCTCGCCGGAGGCCGCAGACAGCTCGCGCAGCTCGTCCAGCGAGACGATGGCCCGAGTACGCTCGGGCGTGACCAACCGCAGGAACAGGGTCCTGGCCAGGTTGCGTGCGTTGGGGGCAAGCTCGGCAAGGACCGCATCGGCGTGGCTGGCCAAGGCGCCGGCGATGCCGCCGATGGACTGATAGGAGGCCTCGGTCAGCAGCTTGCGCGCCGGGTCTCGGCTCTCCCACAGCTTCATCGCCGCGAACTGCAGCAGCGGCAGGGCCCCCTGGGTCGACTGCAGGTGACCCAGCATGTCCTCCACGATCTCCGCCTTCTCGAAGCGATAGCCGGCCATCTCCGCCGGCTGCACCAGCGCGTCGCGCAGCCCGTCGCGGTTGGGGGCGTTCATGAAGAACAGCCCTCGGCCCAGCTCGGACATGAAGGACTGGTCCTCGGCGATGCGGTCGAGGAAGTCGGAGCGCACCGAGAGCACCACCCGGGTCGGCGAGGTGACGTCGTCGGCCACGGTGGCCAGGCAGGCGGTGAAGGCCAGTCGCTCCTTCGGGTCCGGGACCAGGGTGTACAGCTCCTCGAACTGATCCACGAACAGCAGGATGTTCTTCTTGTCGCGCCGCGCCCGGCTGCGCAGCACGCTGCCCACGAATCCGGGCTCCTCTCGCAGCCGCGCCACCAGCTGCTTCTGCTCCCTGAGGTCGTCGACCACCGAGCTCGAGGTGGTGAGCATGGGCGCCACCACGCTCGCCAAGGCGTTGAGGGGATCGCGCCCAGGACGGATGACCACCGCCTCCCAGCTCTCGCCCGAGCGCTTGAGGGCAGGCACCACACCGGCGCGCACGAAGGAGCTCTTCCCCGCCCCTGAGGGGCCGACCACGGCCGTCAGCGACTGGTCGCGCACGCGGTTGACCAGCGCGGCGATCTCCGCGGTGCGGCCGAAGAAGCGGTCGGCGTCGGACTCCTGGAACGAGGCGAGCCCGGCGTAGGGGCTCTCGTCGACCTTGAGCTCACGCGAGAAGCGACCTGGCAGGAACGGCTCGAGGGCGCGCAGCAGCGCCAACGCGTCCGGGAAGCGTTCGTCCTTCTTCTTCTTGAGGCAGCGGTCGACGATGTCGCTCAGCTCGGTGGGCACCCCCGGCGCCACCGACTTGAGGCTCGGCATCGGCTCGTCGAGGTGCCCGGTGACCGACAAGGCCATCCCCGTATGCCCGTCGAGAGGGTGCTTTCCGGCGAGCATCTTGAACAGCATGATGCCCACCGCCCAGATGTCGGTGCGGTGGTCGATGGGCACGCCGATGCCCCACTGCTCCGGGGACATGTACAGCAGGGTGCCCATGATCGCGCCGTGGCGCGTCAGGCCGGAGATGCTCTGGCCGAACTCCCCGGTGTCCGCCTCGAGGTCCGGTTCGGACGCGACGGTCGCCCGAGGCGCGATGTCCTTCTCCTGGTGCGCCTTCTCCAGGATCTGCTCCTCGCCCTGCAGGACCTTGGCGATGCCGAAGTCGAGGACCTTGATGGTCCCGGATTCAGTCACGAAGATGTTGTCGGGCTTGAGGTCGCGGTGGACGATGCCCTGCCCGTGGGCGAAGGCGAGGGCTCGGACCACCGGCACCATCAGCTCTACCGCCCGGCCCGAAGCCAACGGCTTGCCTTCGACGAGCATCTTGGTCAGCGGCACGCCCGAGAGGTACTCGAGCACCATGTACGGCTTGCCGGCGATCTCGTCCGCTTCGAAGATGATGACGATGTTCTCGTGGCTGCAGCGGGCCGTGGCGCGAGCCTCCACGATGAAGCGCTTGGAGAGCTCGGCGTTGTGGGTGTTGAGGAACTTGATCGCCACCTTGCGGCCGAGCTTGTTGTCCCGGGCGAGGTAGACGCTGCCCATGCCGCCCTTGCCCAGGACACGTATCAGCTCGTAGTGGCGGATGTGGTCGCCGGCTCTGAGCTTGCCAGGCTTGTGGGTGGGCTTGGCGCTCCCCGCGGCGGTCGCTCGGCTCCCGCTGGCCATCTCTGCTTGGGGCGGCGCGAGCGTGTTGCGTCGGGCCTGTGCCGAGGTCGCGACTTGGTCGCCGCTGCACGGGGACTCGGCAGCCGGGTCGGAGTCGGGATCGGAGATGGGGACGGCTGCAAGGGCTGGAGCTGCGGGTCCGCCGGAGGAGGAGAGAGCCGGACCCAGCACCGAAGCCACAGACGCCCCGTGAGTCGACTGTCTGAAGAATCGGGTGTCGGAGTGCGCGACGGCAGCTCCCGACGCTGGCGGCGTCGCCCCGGACGCGGCGTTGGCATCGGAAGGCGTTGGTATCCTGCCGAAGGGATCGGTGGTGCCGCTGGCAACGGGGAGCGGAAACGCGTCGGGGAGGATGGTGGCTTCCGAGTCGACCGTGCTCTCGGGCGGCGGGGGCGAAGCGGTCTCGTCGTTCTTCATGAGCCGGTCCCTTTCCGAGGCAGCGAGCTCCGCGCGAGCGCACGGTAGTCCAGGCTGAGCCAGAGAACCCCGTGATTCTCGCCCGATCCGAACTGCAATCCAAGCGGTTGGCTGACACCTTGCTGCCTGGGTTGGCGTTTCGGGCGAACGGGAAGTGGCTGTGCAAGAGGCATCGGCCGATGCAGGTCCTCGCCAGTATTCACCGCTTCACCCTGGTCGGGCTAGATTGCATCCCCAAACGGAGACCGCCGTGACCAAGAAGCCTGCAGAGGGCGCCGCTGCCCCCTTCCACAACCCGTTTTCGGCCCTGGCCCCGAAGCGTGAGGGCCTGCCCCCGGGCGTGCTTCGCGCCGAGAAGGCGAGGCCCGCGCCCGCTCGCGCGGTCGTTCGCATGGAGCGCAAGGGGCGCGCGGGCAAGGAGGTGACGGTCGTCGAGAAGCTCGCGTTGCCGAGCCAGGAGCTCGAGCGCTGGGCGCGTGAGCTCAAGCAGTCGCTGGGCTGTGGGGGCTCGGTCGAGGAAGGGGCCCTGGTGGTCCAGGGTGACCAGCGCGAGCGGATCCGTGCCTGGCTGGTCGCGCGGGGCGTGCAGAAGGTCTCGCTGGGATGAGCAGCGGCGTCGAGGAGAAAGCCATGAAGCGCGCTTTGCTATTGGGGATGCTCCTCGTCGTCACCGGCGGGTGCGCCACGGCGAAATCGGACAGGACGGTCTGTCCGGAGCACCGTGACTTGCGCTGCGCTACCGCGCTGGAGTGCTCGATGGACCACGCCCGCGGTTGCCGCGTCTGCCAGTGCTCGCCGGCGACCGGGGTTAACGGGCAGCTCCCGTCGGGCGTCCCGCCCGACCAGCGGCGCTAGAGCCCACCTCCGGGGGTTGGCGGCGGCGAGGAACGGGCTGGTCAGGGAGACAGCGGCCGGCTGGACCCCAAGACCTCCAGAGGAGCGGTCGAGCGCTCGTGGGAGCTCCAGCGCGACACTCTCGGGGAAGAAAGGGCGCAAGGGCATGCGCCCAAGACGGGCAGCAGCTCCTCCTGGCCGCTATGCTTGGACCGGGTACACGGCACTGAAGCTCTTGCCAGGATGGTCGAGCCCATGGCCACGATGACGAGCCTCGCCAGGGTCCACAGGCAGCTGCGCCGCGCCGCGCTTGCTCTGCCCGAGGCCTACGAGGACTCGCCCTGGGGAGAGCCGGTCTTCAAGGTCCGCAAGAAGATCTTCCTCTTTCTCGGCAGAGCGAGCTCCGGCTTCTACATGTCGGTCAAGTTGCCCGAGACCAGCGGGGTGGCGCTCATGCTGCCCAATGTCGAGCCGACCGGCTACAACCTTGGGCGCTCGGGCTGGGTGAGCGCCACCTTCGATGCTTCGCAAACCCCGCCCTTGAAGATGCTGCTCGCCTGGATCGAGGAGAGCTACCGCGCGGTCGCACCGCGTCGGCTGGTCGCCGGGCTGCAGGCGATCAAGCCCGCCGCAAGGAAGGCCCAGCCCAAGAGGCGTCGCTCTCAGCGCTCGTGACCAGACCGCTCGAGTCTTATCCCCCAGGGGGCGACGCAGGTTGGAAAGGGACGAGCCGAATGGCCAAGCGTAGCTTCGAGGTGCCTGATGACTTCCGCGACTTCCTGCGCGAAGTCGTGAAGATCCTCGAGGGAGCTCGCGAGCGCAGCCTTCTCGATGCCGAGGACGCCCTGCAGTCTGGCTGTGGCTATGGCGGTCGAGTCGACGGCTGCGACGGTTACCAGTTCGTCTACTTCTCCGAGACGAGCCGGGAACGTTGGACGGTGAGGCTTGGGGAGCGGCAGATCCGAGAGATCGCCGGCGGCCGCCTGCGTGAGGTTCCCGCCGAAGTGGTGTCCACCGCACGCCAACGGTGCTCTGGGGCCGGGGAGGGCGACACGCTTCTGCTCTGGGGCCAGCAGGCCCACGATGCCCTGGTTGCCGAGGACGCACAGGGGCTCGCTGAGGGTCTGGATGCTCTGCACCGCCTCGCGCAGCGGCGGCCCTGCGGCTTCCAGGTGTGGTCGCGCTTCGATGATCTTCTCCACGGAGTCCTCTTCGAGGACGAGTGTGCTCTGCAGGTGGTCTGGTCGAATGGGGCCCGGGTCAGCACGCGCCGCGAGGGTGGGGCGGAGCCGCGCCTGCAGATCCGCTGGGCAGACAGCCTGTCCTGGAAGGTCGTGCGCCCAGCGGTGCTCGAGTTCGCCCGAACTTGCCAGATAGGCGAGCTGCCAACCGACCCTTCCGCAGACCCCGGGCTCGTGCTGGTGGCGTTGCAAGGGCGCCGGGCGGCGCTGTCCCGCCTTGGCGAAGTCTCAAGGAGCTTGGCCCAGACCAGCCTGCGGGATGCTCTGCAGGGCGGGAAGGAGAGCGGCTCGGCTCTGCGGGAAGGTGACGAGGATTTGGGTTGGGCGCGGCGGGTGTTGAAGGCCTTGGTCGAGGAGGGGCTTCTCGAGATCGAGGATGAAGGAGTGGCGGCGCGAGGCTTGGCGCGGCTGCTGCGCGACGTGGGAGACGAGGCGGTCGCCTCCCACGAGGAGGCTGAGGAGCTCGCCGAGGCCCTCGCCGACCTGGCCGGCGTTGGCGAGCTGTATGCGTCGGTGGACGAGCTGCGCCGGGCCCTGCGGGACACGTTCGAAGTACCCGTTGAAGGTGCGTGGAAGCAGGTACTGGAGAGGGGCGCCCGGTAAGGCCCAGGAGCCGGACTTGCTGAGAATTTCCGGTGAGCCGGAGATCGTGATACCTCACTGCTACGGCGTTTGGGCGGGTTTGGTCCCCCGTAGAGCGGGAAACCGCGCCTTGACCGCTTCGCGCCTGAGGAAACACAATCCTGGCCTCTTCTGGGAGGTTCTATGCTGCGCTTGAGGGCTCTCCTGATGCTGTCGATGGCGCTCGCGGCCTATTCCGCAGGATGCGCTCCGCAGGAGGAGGAGGCGTACCGCACGCTGACGATGAGCACCTCCCTCACAGAGATCGAGGCCGATGGTGAAATCTCGGCAGAGCTGGTCGTCAACGCCGTCGAGTCCGACGGCAAGCCGGGCAGTGGTTGGGTCGTACTCCTCTCCAAGCATGGGCAGATGACGCCCTACGGCCTCCCCGAAGCGACCGTCGAGCTGGTCAAGGGCGAGGCGATCCTGCGCTACGACTGCGATGCCGGGCTAGACAGCAAGTGCGAGGGTTCCCAACGCATCCGGGCCGTCTGGAAGGACACCGGAGCTGGCGTTTCCATCGTCGTCAGGAAGAAGCAGTAGTGCCCGGCGCGCCGATCCTGCAACAGGAGGGACCATGGCCATTCACCAACTTGCGCACCAGCCGGCCCGAGCCCTGACCGTGCTCCTGATTGCGGCCTCTGGCATCGCCGCGGGGCTCTTGGCCTGCGGCGGGGAGGCGGGCACTCCGGAGATTGGGCTCATGGCCTCCCGGCGAACAGTCTGCGCGGGACAGCGCATCGACCTCTATGTCGTGGCCTATGACGTCGAGGGGAACCTCGGTACGGGGCAGGTCACGTTGCGCGTCAGCGCGGGCACGCTCGAGAGGGCCGAATCCGAGCTGACGCTGCCGCTCGTCAATGGTCGCACCGGCGCCCAGTACGCCTGTGATCGCTCTCTCGATCCGGCCTGCGATGGCGTGCAGATCGTCTCCGCAGCTTGGAACGGCAGGACCACCACGCTCAACGTGGCAGTTTCCGAGTGCGCCGACGCTGGACACACCCCGTAGGCTCGCGCCCGCAAAGTCGGGAGAAGGGGAGCAGCACCATGACGCGAACCACCATCCTGGCAGCTCTCATCGGGCTCCTCACGTTGGCGCTCAGCGCCTGCGGGCAGGACGTCGAGATCGGCCCGCAAAAGATGACCCTCCAAGCCGCCGAACCATCGGTCGCCAACGACGGCTCCTGGGTGCAGATCGCCGTCAAGGCCACTGACGGCCAGGGTAACCCTGGTACTGGCGAGGTAGTGATGAACGCCACGCGGGGTTCCTTCCGCGGCTTCAAGGCCAGCGGAACAGTGACGTTGGAGAACGGTCAGGGCAGCATCGAGTGGCGCTGCGATCGGACCTTAGATGAGCTCTGCATCGGAGATCAGGTCGTGAACGCCCTGTGGCGCGGATTGGCAGCCTACGCCTCGGTCGAGGTCGTCGATGCTGGCAGCAACTAGCGGAGGGACCATGCAAACCAGCCCCACTCGTTCTGGCCGCTTGGCGCTTCACTTGGCAGGCCTCGCCCTTCTGGTCATCAGCCTGCTGGGCCCCCTCAGCTGCAACGTGAGCCAGTCTGGATTCCTGAGCGTGAGCCTCAAGCCAGATGAGGTAGCGCCCAACGGCAAACCCGTCACGCTCACGCTGCTCGGAGAGGCCAAGGACGGCGCGGCGCTCGAGGGCTGGGCGGTGGTCACCGGCGAGTGCGGATACATCAACGGGGTCCCTGCCGCCGAAGGGGCCCATGTTTGGGTCAGCGAAGGCTTGGCCCAGGTGATCTACCGCTGCGACGTCCTCGCCGAGAACTGCTGCCAGGGCGTCTCCTGGCTGACCACCAAGATGGAGGACTACTCCTCCGAGGCGGCAGTGCTGCTCAATTGCGAGCTCCAGGACACGGCGCTCACCAGCGGCCTCGACATCTACATCATGATGGACCAGTCGGGCTCGATGGACTCCACGACGGGTGGGGGAGAGACCTATTGGGAAGCGGTCACCAAGGCCCTCGTCGCCTTCCTGGAGAAAGCACCACGGGGGGTTTCGGTTGGCATCCAGTACTTCGCCCTTGGCGACGATTGCGACCCGGCTCCCTACTCCCAGCCAGACGTCGAGATCTCCCCGCTCCCGGCGTCGCTTTCATCGCTCAAGGCCTCAATCGCCGCTCATAGCCCGAGCACGATGACTCCCACCTATCCCGCCCTGCAGGGGGCCATCCAGCACGCCAAAGACTGGGCGCGTGCCCATCCGAAGGACGTCACCATCGCGCTGCTGGCCACCGACGGGGAGCCCTCTGAGTGCGAGCAGGATATCTCCCTCATCGCCCAGCTCGCCGCCGACGGATACTCGGGCGACCCTTCGATCCGCACCTTCGTCATCGGCATCGGCGGCAATACCGGCAATCTCAATCCCATCGCTGCGGCAGGTGCTGGAGGTGTTGGGGAGGCAATCATGGTCGACACGAACGCCAATGCCCAGCAGCAGTTCCTCGACGCCCTAAACGCCATCCGCGCCGCGAATCAGAGTTGCGAGTACCCGGCGCCCCAGCCGGCCTATGGCGACCCGGACTACTCCAAGGTCAACGTGAAGTACACCTCTGGTACCGGCGCGGACATCATCTTCCCCCGGGTCGATGGCCCCAGTGCCTGCTCGGGGAACGCCGACGGCTGGTATTTCGACAATCCCAACAACCCCACCCAGGTCATCCTCTGCAACTTCAGTTGCCTCAAGCTGTCCAGCGATCCCAACTCGGTGGTGAACATGGTCCTGGGCTGCGACACGGCCACCAAGTAGCCGCTCGCTGCCTTGCCGCATCGGAGTTGGGGCCCACGCGCTGAAGACCGAGGCTGGCTCTGCTGGGCAAGCTTCGCGAGGTAGGGCAGGGAACTGAAACGCAGGACACAAGCCGGATTCTCGATCACGCCGACATCGGCAGAGCGTGAGCCTGGCTGGAGCGCTGCCTCCTCGGAAACCTCAGAGCCGCGGACCAGGCGGTCCGCGGCTCTGCACACGACCTCAGCGGTCTTGGCTCAGATGATGACGGGGTTCTTGCGGCCGATGGTGGCGTCGGTCCGCTGGATGTCGAAGCCGCCCTTCTGGAGCTTGGAGAGCACGTCATCGAGGATGCGCACCGTCTGCGGGTGGATGTCGTGGAAGAGGATGACCCCACCGCGTGCGTGGACGCTCTCGGAGCCCTCGAAGATGTTGGCCATGATCTTGGCGTCGTCGTTGCGGTAACGCCAGTCGTTGGAGTCCACGTTCCACAGCACCATGTGCTGGTTGGGGCCCATCGCCGCCCGGGTCGTCTTGCCGCCGGCGCCGTAGGGCGGGCGGACCATCGAGATCTCGTAGTGCTGGCCGAGGGCCTTGTCGATCGCCGCCTGCGTCTTGTCGAACTCGGCCTTGGCCTGATCGGGCGAGAGCTTGGAGAGATCGGCATGGGTGAAGGTGTGGTTCCCGATGGCGTGGCCTTCGGCGACGATGCGCTTGATCAGGTCCGGGTACTTCAGCGCGGCCTGGCCGGTCACGAAGAAGGTCGCCTTGACGTCGTGCTGCTTGAGGATCTCGAGCACGCGGGGGGTGTTCACCGGGTGCGGACCGTCGTCGAAGGTCAGGCTCACGACCCTATCGAAACCGTCGACGGAGTTGGGTCGAACAGGAGGCGTCGTCGGTTGCTGGACCTGGGGACTCGCCGGAGTCTGGGCAGGCCGAGTGGTCTGCGCAACCTGAGCGGGATGACCCGTACCCGCGGGGAGCGAGAGGACCATGCCCGCTCCCAGCTTCTCCGGCGCGGAGAGTATGCCCTTGTTAAGGCTCATGATTTCGGGCCAGCGGCTGGAATCGCCTAGCTGGTTCTTGGCAATCGTCGAAAGCGTATCGCCCGGCTTGACGGTGTAGGTCCCCGCCCTGTTCGTCTGGGACGGCGTCGACGGACTGACGCGAATCGGCTCTGGCATGAAGCCCTCTCGATGGGACACCCCCTGCCCGGCGGGCCCCCAAGTGCGAAAAAGTTGCCGACATTGTCGCACACGGGCGCCTGGAAGTTGCTCTCGAGGGCTCACTGGCTGGGCCTCTGGAGGCTGGACCAGGCAAAAGTCAGCCAACCTCCGATGGCCACTGCCCACGGCTTTCCCAGCAGTGGGAAATGGTCTCGAAGGGCATCGCGCATCGCCGTGGCAGCCTGGTGGACCTGGCCCTGGTCGAGGCCGACCTGGTTGGCGTTCCTGTAGGGGATGGCTGGCTGAAGGATGGCGCCTGAGGGGAGGGTGAAGATTCCAAATCTGCCGGGATCGGAAGCCATGGGGGAACCCGGCACCAGGTTGAACTCGTGAAGGGCCACGAAATCGATGACCTCGCGGTGGTCGACCAGGAAGTCGAAGGTCTGCGAGCGCTGGAGGAAGGTCTCGGTGGGGA
>JACRCT010001114.1 GCA_016218885.1 Deltaproteobacteria bacterium
AACATGTTATGTGCCTGAGAAGCCCAAGCTTCACTCGGACAATCCGGCGGTGTGCATCCCGGATTCTGGGTGTTGGTTAAGTTGAAAGCCGCTCCCCAAGCTTGTCCAGCACCACCAGCACCTTCGCGCCGCTGTCCTTGAGCTGGTACTCCAGCTCGCGCGGCGTGTAGAGGGGGTTGGTGTTGACCACCACCAGGCCCGCCTTGAGCGCTCCGAAGGCGCACACCGGGTAGGCCAGGCAATTGGGCAGGAGGATCGCCACCCGCTCGCCGGGTGGCAGCTGCAGGCCGTGCCGCAGGTAGGCCGCGAAGTCGTCCGAGAGGGAGTCGACCTCGCGGAAGGTGAGAGAGGCCTCCAGGCCGTTGGGAAGCACGATGGTCGCCGCTTGCCGGTCGCCATAGAGCTCGGCGGAGGCCCGCACCATCTCACCCAGGCTCAGGTAGGGCAGCTCCGGCGCCTCGCGCCCGATCCCCGCGGGGTAGCCCGCCCACCACGTGCGCTCCGCCGCTGATCCGCTCTCGGTCTGCATGCTCGTCGCCTCGGGTTCCGTCTGAGAGTGCGCTTGTTTACGTCATATCCGGCGCGAGCGCATGGTGCAGCGCGTCGAGAATGGCCCTTCATCCACCAGCGGACGCTCGCCTGCTGACGAGCGCCATCAGGGCTCCTCGATGCCTTGGGGGAAGGACCTTCTCGGCCGAGCATGAAGGACCGCGCCGTTGTATGTGTATGCCCTGCCTCGGAGGGCCCATGTCGGCAACACAGTCCACGCTCTGCCCCACCTGCGGGCACTCGGAAGAGAGCGCTGAGCCAGGGCGCCGCTGCCCGACCGACGGGATGGCACTCGTCCCGCTCACGGAGCACGAAGCACGCCCTGGCGACCCCTTCCTGGGAAGGGTCATCGCCGGCAAGTACCCCATCGTCGGCTTCGTGGGTGCCGGGGCGCAAGGCGCCGTTTATCGGGCCATCCAGGAGCCGGTGGGGCGCGAGGTGGTGGTCAAGCTCATCGTGGGCCCGGCCAACACCAGCACCGCGCAGACCCAGTCGGAGGCCGACAGGGATCGCTTCGTGCGCGAAGCGAAGATGGTCTCGCGCCTGTCCAGCCCCTCCACGGTGACGCTGCACGACTACGGCGTCGAGGCCGATGGCACGCTCTATATGGTGCTGGAGTACCTGCGCGGGGAGCCTCTCTCCAGCCTTCTGCTCACCCACGGCCGGTTGGCCCCTGCCCGCGTCGTGGCCCTCGTCTACCAGGTCCTCTCCTCTCTGGCCGAAGCACACTCGCTGGGGTTGGTGCACCGCGACCTGAAGCCCGCGAACATCATGGTGGTCCGCGGGCCCTTCGGTGAGGAGCTGATCAAGGTCCTCGACTTCGGCGTCGCCCGCGCCAACTCCCGCGAGCTGGGCGGACGTCTGCACACCAGCGCCGGGATGCTCATCGGCACGCCGCTGTACATGTCTCCGGAGCAGGCGCGAGGCGAGGTCGCCGAGCCCCGCAGCGATCTCTATGCAGCGGGCGTCATGCTCTACGAGCTGCTGAGCGGCGTGCCGCCCTTCAACAGCGCCGATCCCATGGAGGTCCTCTTCGCGCACGTGCGGCAGGAGGTGCCCCCCCTGCCCCCGAACCTCGGGATCCCTTCTGCCCTCGAGGCGCTGGTACGCAAGGCGATGGCAAAGTCGCCCGCGGATCGCTTCCCCGACGCCCTGGCCATGGCCCAGGCGCTCCTCGCGACCCGCAGCGAGGCCGCCCAAGGCGAGCGTCCGCCCCCCGTCGCGAACCACGCGCCTGGCGAGCCAGCGCTGCTGGCCCACGACACCGCCGCGGCGGCTCCCTCCGCCTCCCCCACCCCGCCCGCGACGCCTGTGGAGGGGGCGACACCCGCCCCCACATCTGCCCAGCCGCCGAGTGCGCCTGCCATTGCCCCCATCCCTCTCGCGCAGCTCGCCTGCGACGACGCTTCGGCTCAGGCGCCCGAGAACGCGTCGGTGGACGCTCCAGCGCCGCCCGCGAGCCGCCCGATGTGGATCGTCGCAGTGGCCGGTGCAGCCTGCGCCCTGCTGCTGGTGGCAGGCCTCTGGTACACCCGGCTGCGAGCTCCGGCGCCCTCGCCGGCAGCGTCCATCCCCGAACCCATCCCTGCTGAAGCCAAGGTCCCGGCGGTATCTGCGCCCCCGCCAGCCGACGTGATGCCAGCCCTCGCCAAGCCAGCGGACCCGCCCTTGCCGGGTCTCGCGAAGCCTCCGCCACTGCCTGAGCCTGGACCTCTCACCGACCCCGCGGAGACCCCCAAACCCGTCCAGGTGAATGTGCCTAGGAAAGGCACCCTCGAGGTCGAATGCCAGCCTCAGTGCCGCATCTACGTCGACGGCACTGCCCTGGGCGACTCGCCGCGCAAGGGCATCACGCTCTCGCCGGGTGAGCACCTGCTCTGGGTCAAGGAACCGACCTCCGGTCAGAAGCGCGCGATTCCCCTGTCCATCCAGGCGGGCAAGACAGTGCGCGAGAAGATCGAGTTCTGAAGGACCGATGACGGCCTGAAGCTCGAGAGGTGACGAGCCATCACCTCCCGTCGCCGGGCCCGCCGATCCGCTTCGCCGGGCCTCGTCGGCTCTTCAGCTCGTCGCCTTCGCCAAGGGTCGATGAATGCGAGCCGGCACGTGCCTCTCCACCAGGGTCCCGGCTATCCGGGCCAACCTCAGCAGAAGCGCCTCGTTCCAGTGGTTGGCTATCGCCTGCAGGCCCACCGGCAGCCCCGAGGAGTCGTAGCCCGCCGGGAAGCTGATCGCCGGAAGCCCCGCGAGATTTCCCGGAAAGGCGTAGCGCATCAGCTCGGTCGTGCACGACAGGTCCGACCACCCGCCTGAGCCTGCCGCGGCCGGCAGCACCGGAGCGGTGATCGCCGTGGAGGGAGTGACGATCGCGTCCACCTCGCCGAAGAGCCTCGCGAAGTGCGCCAGCGCCCGGGTGCGGACCCGCTGCGCCCAGACATAGTCGCTGGGGCGCAGCTCACGCGTCGCCGCCAGAGTCAGCCGCACCGACGAGCCCAGCAGATGCCTGTCCTCCGGGAAGTCGGCCATCGAGGTCGCCATCTCCGAGAGGATGATGATCGCGTGTGCGACCCGCATCAGGTCCAGGTCGGGCACTTCGATCTCGCGAAGCTGCGCCCCGGCGCCGACCAGCGCGTCCACCGCGGACCGCGCCACGCGCACCACCTCGGGCGAGGCGTGCTCGAACCACGCGGGGTAGACCCCCAACCGCACCCCGCGCAGGTCGGCCGCGTCCCAGCCCTCGAGCGTGGGGGCGGGCTGGGCCAACGTGCCCGGGTCGTCCGCGTCCGGTCCGGCGACCGCCGCATACGCCAGGGCGACGTCCTCGGCGGTGGCGCCGATGGGACCGATATGGGCGACGCTCCAGCACAGCGGCATCGCGCCCTGCTCGCTCAACCGGCCGAAGGTCGGCTTGAGCCCCACCACCCCGCACAGCGCCGAGGGGATGCGCACTGACCCACCGCCGTCCGCGCCCAGGGCCAGGGGAACCAGGCCGGCAGAGACCGCGGTGGCCGACCCGCTGGAGCTTCCGCACGTGTCTCGCGAGGGGTCATAGGGATTGCGGTTCTGGCCGAAGTGCACGTTCGAGCCCGTCGGGTCGATGCCGATCTCGTGCATGTTGGTCTTGCCGACCAGCAGGGCCCCGGCAGCGCGCAGACGGGCGACCGTGGTGGCATCCCGGGACGGGCGCCGCTTGCCATAGAAGCGAGTGCCACCCGAGGTGGAGTAAGGCACCTGGTCCAGCTCGTCTTTGATCGCCACCGGCACACCGTCGAGGGGCCCGAGGGGCGCGCCCTGGCGATGGCGCTCGGTGCTGAGGGCAGCCTGCCGGGCGAGGTCATCGCGGTCGAGGGCGACGAAGGCACGCAGCGCCGGCGTGCAGGCCTCGCTCTCGTCGATGGCTTCGAGGACCGCGTTGGCGACCCTCAGCGGGGTCGTGCGCCCCTCGCGATAGGCCGCGGCGTAGTCGCGCGCCGGAACGAAGGGCGCCGCCGGCCGAGGCGGGACAAGGATGGGCTCGAGCGCCAGGGGTGCTTTGGCTTCTTGGGGCCGCCGGACGGGACCCGGAGCCAGGGGAAGGAAGGTGGGCGCCTCCTCGAGCGGCGTCTGGCGAGCCCGCAATAGACCGCCGCTCGCGAGGATGCGCTGCCGGAAAGCCCGGCCTGCGAGCTCGCTCTCGACGAGCGCCGCGAAGAGGTTCAGGGACTTCCCGGCGAGCCGGGGCATCTTGACGGACTTCAGATCATAGGTCGTCGGCATGGCCATCACACGCGCAGCGCAGGCTGGAGAAGGAGGGATTCGAGCTGCCTGCCCTCGTCTCTCCAGCGAGCGCCATGAAAGGGTGTCCCTCTTGTCGACTCTCGGCTGTCGAGCGTCCCGAGTGTCCTGCCCGTTCCCGAGCCCGAAGTCGAAGGCCGCTCTCCTCGACTTCGGCCGTGGTCTCGCCTCCGGAGGCGGGAGCTGCGCTGCCGCCTCCTTCGCCTCGATCTGACCCGGATCCGGGAACGGACCTGGAGTTTCGAGTGCTAGGGAGCCTCGGCCGACTTCAGCGCGTCGCCCCATAGCGTGCGCCGGTCGATGTTGCCGCTGCCGAGGTCGAGCGAGAAGACAGGCCACTGGTACACGGCCAGCACCTGGCGGCTTCCGTCGGTCTTCTCGAACTCCCACAGCGAATACGTCCCCTCGGCAGCGCCGAGCTTCGGGGTGATGTGTGCGGTCTGGCCGGTGGCGACCACCTTGTGCACCCGCGAGATCGGAAGCTTCGAGGAAGCGCCGTCGGTCTCGAGCACGGTGAAGTCCGGGTCCTTGATCTCGATGATCGTTCCCTGCAGCTCCTCACCCGAGGCCTTGACCACGTGCCAGGGACCAGTGCCGACCATGCCACGCAGCCGCGGGGCGGCGGTGACCGGCTTGGTCTCCGAATCGGAGGCCGATGAGTGGCCCTTGCACCCGTACAGCCCCGCCGAGAGTGCCAATGCGACGATCGCCAACGTGCGGCTCATGCTCTGCTCCTTTGGATGGTTGGAGTGTGTGGACTGACGCGAGGCGGGGAGTCTACCCCAGCCCGGCCAGGGCGGATCACAAGGGGAGTGGAGCCATCCTGAGCATCCGACGCTGGAATCCGGTCACCCCGAGCGTAGCTCCCGCCGCGCAGCGGTGGGAGCGGAGTCGAGGGGCGCCC